>JAICGL010000770.1 GCA_025923175.1 Acidimicrobiia bacterium | reverse complement strand
CCTACGCCCGGGAGCACAAGGTGCCGTTCCTCGGCCTGTGCCTCGGCCTGCAGTGCGCGGTGATCGAATACGCCCGCAACGTCGTCGGCCTGGCCGGCGCCAACTCCTCGGAGTTCGACCACGCGTCGCCGCATCCCGTCATCGACCTGATGGACGACCAGCGCGAGGTCGTCGACAAGGGCGGCACGATGCGGCTCGGCTCCTACCCGGCCGTGCTGCAACCCGACACGATCGTGCGGGAGGCGTACGACACCGAGGTCGTCTACGAGCGCCACCGGCACCGCTACGAGTTCAACCCGCGCTACCGGCGCCGCCTGGAGGAGTCGGGGATGCGGTGCTCGGGCACCTCACCTGACGACCGGCTGGTGGAGTTCATCGAGCTTTCCAGGGATGAGCACCCGTTCTTCGTCGCCACCCAGGCGCACCCCGAGTTCAAGAGCCGCCCCAACCGGCCGCACCCGCTGTTCCGGGAGTTGGTGAAAGCGGCGCTCTTCCGGGCCGAATCGCGTGCTCCGCGGCTTCCGCTCCCCGATGAAACAGAAGGTGTCGCCCTCACTGCTTCCTAGACTGGGGGTATGGCCCACTGTCCCTCCGGGGGGGACCCCCGAACCCCCCGGCGCCTGGTCGACTCCAAGGAGGTCGGCCGGGGCGGGTTCCTGACATTCCTGGAGGAGACGTTCGAGTCGCCGGCCGGTGACCGGTTCGTGCGATGGATCGTCGACCACCCAGGAGCGGTGGCAGCGGTGCCGGTGGAGGACGGGCCCGACGGCCCGCAGGTCGTGCTGGTGCGCCAGTGGCGCCCGGTCATGCGCGACTTCCTGCTCGAGGTGCCGGCCGGGAAGCTCGACGTGGAGGGCGAACCACCGGACGAGGCCATGGCACGGGAGCTGGCCGAGGAGATCCAGCAGCGACCGGGTCGGCTGATCAAGCTCACGACGTTCTGGAACTCGGCCGGCTTCTCCACTGAGCGCACCCACGTCTACATCGCTCTCGACCTCTCACCCTGCGACCGTCCCGAGGCCGCCAAAGAAGAGGAGCAGGACATGACGATCGAGCGCTTCCCCCTGGCCGACGTCGGCCGGCTCATCGCCACCGGAGAGATCACCGACGCCAAGACCATCATCGGCCTGACGCTGGCTGACAAATACCTGTCCGAGGTGAAGCCATGAGCGCTTCGCCGCTGCGGATCGTGCCCGAGCCGATCACCCGACCCCTCGTCGTCGGCGTTCCAAAGGAGACGAAGGAGAACGAGTACCGCGTCTCCGTGACGCCCGACGGCGTGCAGGAACTCGCCCTCCACGGCTCGATGGTCGTGGTCGAGACCGGCGCCGGCATCGGTGCTGCCATCACGGACGACGAGTACCGCCGGGCAGGAGCCGAGATCGCCGCCACCGCTGCCGAGGTCTGGGAGCGCGCCGAGGTGATCTGCAAGGTGAAGGAGCCCCAGTCGGCCGAGTTCGGGCTCATGCGGGAAGGGCAGGTGCTCTTCACCTACCTGCATCTCGCCGCCTACCCGAAGGTCGGCAACGCTCTTCTCGAGCGGCGGGTCACAGGGATCGCCTACGAGACGGTGCAACTCCAGACGGGGGCGCTGCCCCTGCTGGCGCCGATGAGCGAGGTCGCCGGCCGCATGGCGCCCCAGATCGGGGCCCACTTCCTCGAGCGGCACAACGGCGGCCGGGGCGTACTGCTGGGCGGCGCGCCCGGTGTCCGTCCGGCGCGGGTGGTCGTGCTCGGCGCCGGCAACGTGGGGTGGAACAGCGCGTGGATCGCCCAGGGCATGGAGGCCGAGGTGATCCTCCTCGACAAGAACCTCGACCGGCTCCGGTTCGTCGACCAGATCCACAAGGGGCGGATCATGACGCTCGCCTCGAACCGGGGCGCGGTCGAGCGGTCGGTCGCCGAGGCCGACCTCGTCATCGGTGCCGTGCTGCTGGCGGGCGGGCGG
>JAICGL010000769.1 GCA_025923175.1 Acidimicrobiia bacterium | reverse complement strand
TGCCGAGCTTCTTGTCGTCATTGCGGCCCTGACCGCAAGGTTCCGCTCCTCCGCCCCCTCGGTCCGGCGGCCTGACGGGTGGCGGCTCGCGATCGCGCTGGCGCTCACGTGGGGAGTATCCGGCGGCGCCGGCATCGCCGTGGCCGGCGAAAGCCGCCACCACGGCGGCGCACATCCGCATGGCGTGTCCGCCTCTGGTGGGCACAGCCACGTAGAGCCCCTACGACCTCATCACGGCGAATGAGAACACGTCCGGGTCGTCGGGGTCGACCGTGACCCGCACCCACTTGTCGGAGTCGTCGGAGGCGAACGTCTCGACCCGGGTGAACTGCGGTAGTGCCCGCCACGGGTGGTCGATCCGGAACGCATGCGTGTCGCCGTGGACGAGGACGACCGGCTTCCCGAACGCCTGGGTCCGCCGCTGCAGCGTCCGGACGAGCTCGTCGCTTCCGTCGGAGGCGAACGGGTTGTCCTGCCAGATCACCATCACGCCCGAGCTCCCCGACCGGATTGCGTCGTCGAAGGTGGCATTGAGCCATTCCACGCCGGCGGCCTGCAGCTCGGCGGGGCGGCTGCCACCCTGCCCAGTCGACCCGGGGACGTTGACGGTGGCGAAGACCACGCCGCCGGCCGCCCAGCGGGCGTTCTCGACGTACGTCGGGTACTGCCGGGTGACCGCGAACCGCCGGTTCCCGAGTGTTTCACCCGTGTCGAAGTAGAGGTGCCGGAGGTGGGCCAGCCATGCGTCGGGGTCCCGGCAGTCCGCCCACTCGTTGTCGCCAGGGGTGTAGATGACGGGATGGGCGAAGCCATTGAAGACGTCGAGCATCGCGAGGTAGCGGCCGTCGGAGCACGGCGTCGCACCCGACCAGATGTCGCCGTCGTGGACCGTGAAGGCCAGCCCCAGCCGGTTCATGTGGTCCCGGACCCGGAGGAAGTCCCGGGCCTGGTCGGACGTGTAGCCGGTGTCGCCCACCAGTCCGACGGCGAAGCTCCGGGCGCCTGCCCCGGCGAGGACGTCCGGCGCGCCGGGAAGTGCGGGCGTGGTCCCCGGGACGGCGGCAATGACGGCTGGCGCGATGCCCACGCCCGGATCCCCCGGGTCTGGGGCGAGCGCCATGCCGATCACCGGTGCGCCGCGCCGACCGGCCGCCGTTGAGCCGAGGAACGGGGCGTCGCCGAAGGCAAACACGCCGCCATCGCTGGCAACCAGCCAGTAGCCCGCGCCGGTGGGGGACGGGGACATGGCGCTGATCGGGGCGTTCAGGGGTTGTCCGCCCGTCGAACCGTAAAAGCGCGCGTCGCCGAAGGAGAACACTCCTCCGTCGGAGGCGACGAACCAGTAGCCCTTGCCGGTTGGTGTGGCGGCCATGCCGACGACAGGCCGGTTGAGCGACCGCCCGCCTGTGGACCCACGGAACTCGGCGTCCCCGAACGAGAAGATGCCGCCGTCCGCCGCCACCAGCCAATAGCCGCGGCCGGTCGGCGTGGCGGCCATCCCGGTGATCGGGGCCCGCAGGCGCACCCCGCCGGTGGAGCCGTGGAAGCGGGCGTCACCGAAGGAGAAGATTCCGCCGTCGGCCGCCGCCAGCCAGTAGCCCCTGCCGGTCGGTGTGGCCGCCATGGCCACGATCGGCCGGTTGAGCGGGCGGCCGCCGATCGACCCGAGGAACGGGGCACCTCCGAAGGAGAAGACGCCGCCGTCTTCCGCCCCCAGCCAGTAGCCGCCCCCCGGCCGGCCTGCTATGGCCACGACGGGATGGGCGGGGGTGCCGCTCAGGCCGCCGTAGGCCCCGGCCGCACCGCGGCTCTCGACCCGCCCCAAGGCGTCAGCGAGCCAATAGCCAGCCTCCCGCCCGCCGGCCGAACTCTGCGCCGGCGCAGGAGCCGTCGACGCGATCAGCGCGACCAGCGTCGCGGCTACGACAAACCGGATATGAGCGCGCACCCCTGCTCTCC
>JAICGL010000768.1 GCA_025923175.1 Acidimicrobiia bacterium | reverse complement strand
TCCCTCCCATGCGCCCAGTATCGCGGACCTTCTGTCTAGAGCGTGGCCAACCAGCCGGGATACCCGCAGGACAGGTCGGCGCCGAGGCCGCCGTGCAGGTCGAGAGAACCGAACAGCTCGTCGGCCGCCGCCTCGAGCGCCGGGACCAGATCGGTCTCCGGCCCGTAGGACTCCAACCCGACGGTCCACCACTGCTGGGCCCGGACCTGCACGCCCGTCAGTTCGACCCGGCAGCCGGAGTCGCTCCGGTAGGGGATGGTCGTCATTCGTCGCTGCTTGGCGACCTCGGTCCAGGGTTCCTTCGGCAGACCGAAGCGGGGAAAGAAGCGGGTGATGGCACCACGGGGGAGTGACCACCGTTGCCATTCCTCGAGCTCGCCGGTGATGCCTCCTGGCACGCCGAGCCGCTCCGGCGGCCGGGGTCGCAACTTGAACTCGAGACGGGTGGTGCCGCCCCGCACCTTGACCCCGAGTGCGTCCGCGCCGGCGAGCACCAGATAGCAGTCGGTCCGCGATTCCTCCGGGTCAGCCGCCTTCTCGAACCAGTCGATGACCGGCTGGGGAGGAGGCCTCCGGAAGAACCAGCGCAGCTCGGCCGTCCGATCCATCGCCCGGGGCCGCTAGCCGGACTGCTCCTCTTCGGCCAGGGCGGCGTGGACCTGTTCCATGTCCAGCTCCCGCACCTTACCGATGAGCTCCTCCAGCGACCGGGCCGGGAGCGCGCCTGCCTGGGAGAAGATCAGGATCCCTTCGCGGAAGGCCATGATCGTGGGGATCGACGTGATCCGGGCCATGGCCGCCAGCTCCGGCTGGGTCTCGGTGTCGACCTTGCCGAAGACGATGTCATCGTGTTTCTGCGACGCCTCCTCGAAGACGGGGGCGAAGCTCCGGCACGGACCGCACCACTCCGCCCACCAGTCCACCAACACGATGTTGTTGTTGTTGATCGTGTCGTTGAACGTGTCTTTTGTGATCTCGGTCGTCGACATGACCTCTGCTTACCCGAACTTTTCCGGTCTGGAAAACGGACATTCAGTGCCATTTCCACATTCGCCCTCTTAACCGCGTTTTGACTGAGGCGTAACGTTCGCCGCCTCGGAGCGCAGCAGGAGGGCGGAGCGTGGCGCACCCGATGGCGGTCCAAAAACGTGTCGGGCGTGCCGTCGTCGCCTGTCTCATGCTCGGCGCCATGCCCCCGGTGGCCCGGGCCGCAGTCAGCGAGCCCCGGGGCGGCCTCAGCCTGATCTCGCTGGCGGTCGACGGCGGTGAGACCGACGGCGCCAGTTTCACGCCCTCGATCAGTGCCAACGGGCGCTACGTCGCCTTCGCCTCGGCCGCTTCGACGCTGGTGGCGGGTGACACCAACGCCACCGAGGACGTCTTCGTCTATGACCGGGTGGCCCGCACCAACGAGCGGGTGAGCGTCTCGTCGCTCGGGGCGGAGGGCGACGGCGCCAGCTACGGCCCGGCCATCAGCGCTGACGGCCGGCACGTCGCCTTCACGTCGGCCGCGTCGAACCTCACTCCCGGCGACAGCAACGACCAGGTCGACGTCTTCGTGCGCGACCGGGAGACGCAGGCCACGATCCTCGTCAGCGTCGGCCCGCAGGGCGCGATGGGGGACGGGCCGAGCGTCGCTCCCTCCATCAGCGGCGACGGGCTCCTCGTGGCCTTCGAGTCCGACGCCGACACGCTGGTGCGGGAGGACAACAACGGCACCGGCGACGTGTTCATACGGGACCTCGTCACCCGAGTGACCCGCAAGCTCAGCGTGGCCGGCAACGGGCAGCAGACCGAGAGCCCGAGCTTCGGTCCCGACATCAGCGCCGACGGCAGCTCCGTGGCCTTCGAGTCCTTCTCGTCGCGACTCGTGCCCGGCGACACCAACGGCGCACTCGACGTGTTCGTCGCCGACGTGGCGTCCGGCAGCCTCGACCGGGTCAGCCTCGCCACCGGTGGA
>JAICGL010000767.1 GCA_025923175.1 Acidimicrobiia bacterium | reverse complement strand
TCGGGGGTGCCCCCCGGGGAGACAGTGGGGTCAGCGTCGAACAGACTCACGCGGACCCCGAGGCGTCGATGGGACTAGACCAGTTCGATCCTCGCCATGGGGGCGTTGTCCCCGGGGCGGGGGCCGAGCTTGAGGATGCGAAGGTACCCGCCGGGGCGGTCGGCGTAGCGAGGCCCGATCTCGTCGAACAGCTTGGCCGTCACGTCGCGATCAGTGATCACCGCCATCACCTGGCGCTTCTGGTGGAGCCCACCCTTCTTGGCTTTGGTGATGAGCGACTCCGCCAGCGGCCGGAGCAGCTTCGCCCGCGACACGGTCGTGACGATGCCCTCGGCGGCGAAGAGGTGGGCCGCCATGTTGGCCATCATCAGCTTCTGGTGTTGGGGGCTCCCCGCCAGACGGGGACCCTTCTTCGGCGCCGGCATCTGAGGCTCCTTACTCCTTGACCCGGAGGGACAGGCCGCGTTCGTCGAGCTTCTGGACGACCTCTTCGAGCGACTTCTGGCCGAAGTTGGTGATGGCCAGGAGGTCGTCTTCGGTCCGCTCCACGAGCTGGCCGATGGTGTCGATCTGGGCCCGCTTGAGGCAGTTGCGGGGTCGTTCGGAGAGGTCGAGCTCCTCGATGGGCAGGTCGAGGTCGAGCGAGGTCGACCCGCCGACGGCGGTGTCGCCCAACTCGAGGCCCCGGGGCACCGAGGAGAGTTCGGCCAGGAGGCCGACCAGGTTGCGCAGGGTCTCCCCCGCCGAGGCCAGCGCCTCCTTGGGCGAGATGGAGCCGTCGGTCTCGATGTCGAGGGTCAGGCGGTCGTAGTTGGTGGCCTGCTCGACCCGGGTGGGCTCGACCTGGAAGGCCACCCGCCGGACGGGCGAGAAGATCGAGTCGACAGGGATGACGCCGATCGTCGTCGAGCTCCGCTTACCCCGGTCGACCGAGAGGTAGCCGCGGCCCTGCTCGACGGTGATGTCGAGGGCGAGGCGGCCCTTCCCGTTGACCGTGGCGATGTGCAGGTCGGGGTTGAGGATCTCGACGTCGGCGGTGGTCTGGATGTCGGCCGCCGTCACGTCGGCCGGGCCGCGCTTGTCGAGTCGAAGGATGACCGGCTCGGGCGACTCCGAGCGCAGCACGAGGTCCTTCAGGTTCAGGATGATGTCGGTGACGTCTTCTTTGACACCGGGCACCACGTCGAATTCGTGGAGGGCGTCATCGAAGCGCACGGAGGTGACCGCCGTGCCGGGGATCGAGGACAGGAGGGTGCGGCGAAGGCTGTTGCCGAGCGTGTGGCCGAAGCCCGGCTCGAGGGGCGAAATTGTGAAGCGCTGCCGGTTGCCCTCGGCTTCGCCGAGCGGCTCCACGGTCGGGCGCTGGATCATCAGCATGTGAGGCGACTCCCGCAGTATTACTTGGAGTAGAGCTCGACGATCAGCTGCTCCCGGACGGGAACGTCGATGTGCTCCCGCATCGGCAGGTCCCTGATGGTGACCTTGGTGCGGCTGCTGCCGTCGACTTCGAGCCAGGGCGGCACAGTCCGGTCGAGCGTGTCGAGGTTGTGCTGGATGACGATCATGTTCTGCGCCTTGGAGCGCAGCTCGATCACGTCGTCCTTGCGCACCTGATAGGAGGGGATGGTGACCCGCCTGCCGTTGACCGACACGTGGCCGTGGCGGACGAGCTGGCGGGCCTGGTTGCGGCTGGCCCCGAACATCGCCCGGTAGGCGACGTTGTCGAGGCGGGTTTCCAGCATACGGAGGAGGTTCTCGCCCGTGATCCCCTTCTGGCGGGTGGCCTCCTGGTACATGCGGCGGAACTGCTTCTCGAGCACCCCGTAGATCCGCCGGGCCTTCTGCTTCTCCCGTAGCTGGATCATGTACTCGCTCTCCCGGATGCGGCCGCGGCCGTGATCACCCGGGGGGTAGGGGCGGCGCTCGATCGGGCACTTCATCGAGTCGCACTTGGGGCCCTT
>JAICGL010000766.1 GCA_025923175.1 Acidimicrobiia bacterium | reverse complement strand
GCGCGTCCCCCGGGCGGCGGCCTGCACGTCCGGCGCGGCGCCCCGGAGCTCGGCCGTCACCGGGGAGGCGGCGGTGATGAGTTCCCGGAGCCGGCCCAGGACGGGCTCGGCGCTGACCAGGGCCGGCCCGGCCGCGTCGGCGAAGCTCTGCAATTCGGCGGCGATCTGGCGTAGGTCACCGGAGAGGGGTCGCAGCGAGGAGAGGACCGGGGTGGCCTGGCCGGCCAGGGCGGTCAGCTCGCCCAGCGCCGATCGGGCGGTGGTCAGGGCCGTGGGCAGCCGGCGGAGGGCGGCGTCGAGCTCCGGCTTCCCCGCCGCTGTGGCGGCGAGGAGCTGGTCGGTGGCGTCCACCACCTTGTCGAGGCGCTCGCCCCGGTCGGCGGCCAGCGCCTGCGCCACCGGCTCCGCCCGGTCGATGAGGGCGGTGAGGAGCTGGTTGTGGGCGCCGAGGATCTCGAGAAGTTCCGTGGTCTCGGTGAGGGCAGGCTTGAGGGCGTCGAGGGCGGCGGCGGCGTCCTCACCTCGACCTTCGAGCCCTTCCCCGAGCGCCACGATGAGGGCGGCCAGCGCGGCACCGGCGGGGTCGTTCACGACGTCGAGGAATTCCTGCAGCTCGATCGTCCGGCCTGTCTGGGTGGACGGAAGCACAGCGCCGTCCTGCATCACCGGAGCCGACGGCGACCCGCGGTCGACGTCGATGTAGCGCTCCCCCAGGAGGCTGACGGCCTTGATGGTGACGCGGGCGTCGGTGTGCAGCGGGGTGAACACCGAACCGACCGAGATCGTGACCCGCGCCTTTCCGTCGACGAGGCGCAGGTTCTCCACCTCCCCGGCCTTGACGCCGTCGACCATGACGTCGTTGCCGGGGATGATGGCGCCGGCGTCGGTGAACTCGGCGTGGACGGTGACGGCAGGGTGGTTCTCGGCCGCCGTCACGCCGCCGGCCGCGGCCGCCACCAGCAGCGCGCAGGACACAAGGGCGACGGCTCCCTTGTAGGCCCTCATCGAACGGTGCTCCCGGCGGCGTCGGTGAGCGGCTGACCCTCCAGCTCGCCGGGCGGGCGGTCCGGGTTCTTCGTGATGGCCGGGTTCAGCTGGCCGGCCACCGAACCGAGCAGCAGCGTTCCGGAGCTGACGTAGATCCGGAGGAAGTGGCCGTTGGCGTCGTAGTTGGCCGACGCCGAGGCCAGGTTCGAGAGCAGGCCGGCCACTTCGGGCGTGTAAGGCCGCAGGTAGTCGAGCACCGGCAGCAGCGAGGCCACCACTCCGGTGACCGGCGGCACCACGGCGTGCGCCTTGTCGAGCAAGCTCGGCGTCTCGTCGAGGACGGCGGCCAGCGACCCGAGCGCCGGCCGCAGCTCGGCCAAAGCCGGCCGCAGCTGCGCCATGAACGGCCGGAGGTCGGCCGCCGCGGCCGGCAGCGCCTCGACGGCGGGGAGGAGGTCGCGCAACAGTGGCAGGGACGCCGCTGCCGCCGGCGGCACCTTGCTCAGCACGGAATCAGCGGCCCGCAGTGTGGCGGGCAGCTCGTCGAGGCCTTCGGCCAGGTCGTCGGCGCGACCGGCCGTCCGGGCCAGGTTGCGGTCGAACCCGTCGATGATCCCCCGCACGCTGTCCCGGCGGGCGACGAGCCGCTCGGCGAGGTCGCGCACCGAGGTGAGCAGCGACTCCAGCGCGGGCCCGTCGCCGCCGATGGCGTCGAGCACGTCGGTGGCGGCGTGAAGCGCGGGGCCGGCCGCCTGCAGCGTGGCTCCCAGATCCTCTTCGTTGCCGGCCAGCGCCTGATCAATGCCGGGGATGATTCGGCGCAACTCGGCCCGTGTCTCCGGATCGAAGGCGGAGAGGACCTGGTCGAGTTCGATCCGGGGCGTGGTCGCGGTGATCATCGCCCCGTCGGGCAGCGCGGCGTTGGACTCGGGCCCGGGGGTGATCTGCACGATGCGTTCCCCGGGCAGCGACTGCCAGTCGATC
>JAICGL010000765.1 GCA_025923175.1 Acidimicrobiia bacterium | reverse complement strand
TCATCACCGACCCGAAACCGACACCAAGCACGAGCGCCACGGCGAGCGCCGCGATCCCCCCGGAAGCCAGCAACAGCGGCCGGCCACGCACGCCCGCCGCCCGGCCGATAGCCAGGTGAACGGGCGTCAGCGACTCGCCACGCGTCGCCATGGCGCTCAGGAAACGGGGGGCCGGGAATCGCAGAACCCCTCGCCTCGGGCGTCGAGTGAGGGGTTCGATCTCGTCGGTCGCATCGGTCTGCCTACCCTTTCGGTCGAAGGTTCGAGCATCGACCGCGGGGCCGGCGACCGGACTTGCGCCCATCTGGGGGCGACCACCGTAGCGGGACTGTGCCGGATTCTCACCGGCTTCGCGACCACGCGGCGTTGTTCTGTTGCCGGCGGAATGTAGCACACGCCCTCATGGCACACTGCGGGCGCCATGGCCTCCGTCGATCACCGCACGGTCCTCGCCGCAATCCTCGCCCTGGCCGTGGCCGCGGTCGCGGCCGGTTGCGAGGAACCGCCCGAGGACGCGGCCATGACCGACGGGCTGCTGGTCCTGTCAGGCGACGTCGGTTCGGTCACGTTGCGGGTCCGCGAGGACGGCCGCGGCCGGCGCATCGAGCTCCCCGACCCGGCGACGTCGTGGGTGTCGGCCGGTCGCACGAACGTGCTGCTCGCCACGCTCGTCGACGGCAGGACCTACGTCAGCGATCCACTCGGTGACGAGGATCCGGAATGGCGCCTCGTCGAACCGGTGACCCTGACCGACCAGCCGCCGGAACCACCGCTGTTCTTCGGGACGTGGGACCCGCCGGGGGCCGCCTACGCCCAACTCGGTGCCGACTTCTCCGAGGGCGGCGGGATGCGTGCGGTCGTGGTGGACCCTGGCCTGGAGCAGGCCGTCGAGGTCGCCGTTGCCGACGGTCAGGCGGCTCCTGCCCCGGCGGCATGGATCGACGACGACCGGGTCGTGATCGTCGCGGCGGCGGGCGATGCCGGCGAGGCCGTGATCGTCGACTCGGCCACCCTGGAAACCCAACCGGGACCGCCCGGCGTGCGCCTGGTCACCACGTCGGCGGATGCGTCGACCGCCGCGGTGTGGCGTGGTCAGGGCGAGCCGATCGAGATCCAGTCGACCGAGAGCTGGCTCGCCCAGCAGCCTGCAAGCATCCGGATCGACGTGCCGGATGGTGCCTCCGGGCCGGCCGTCATGGCGCTCGACGGGATTGGCGAGCGGCTTGCGGTCGTCTGGACGGACGGCGACGGCTCCCCTGTCGGCATCGCGGTCCACGCTGCTGCCAGCAACTGGGGCCGGGTCGCCTCGCTGGAGCTCGGCGAGGCTGCCGCGGCGACCGTCGCCTGGCTCCGCTGAGGCATCTCGGACTCCCGGACATGCCGAGGCCCGGCGCTCGGCCGGGCCTGCGGGCTGACGGTCAGCGGGGCCGGGTGACCCCGCAGTTCACGCGGTGACGGGCTGTCCTGCGGTGAAGATCGACACCTGCGACTCCTCGGGGAGCATGACCCCGAAGACCTTCTGGAGCGTCAGCAGGTGGACGCATGAACCCCAACTCTCGAAGTAATGGCAGGTGCAATGCCACTGGCCGGCGTCGAGGCTGACGTGGTGGGTGTCGTTGTCACCGCGGAACGTCAGGCTGAGGCGATCGATCGTCATCCGATCGAGCTCCCGCGCGTAGCGGTTCGCCTTCTCGACCTTGCCGATCAGTGAGCTGTGCATCGACAGGTACCTCCGTCGCCCTCTCGGGCGCTCCCAGGGCCGCCGTCCGGTCTCTGCACCAAGCGACCGGTGGTGGCGGTCGTGGGCTGAATTGTAGCCCGCCAGCGGAGCCGCGGTCATCCCGGAAAATGGTCGTGGGCCGGGCTGCGCCGGAATCCACCTCTCCCGGCGATGCGACTTCCCGGCATGTTTGATGCGACTTCCCGGCATCACGGGCGGCAGCGCCGAGAAGGACTGTGGCCGCGGGCGTC
>JAICGL010000764.1 GCA_025923175.1 Acidimicrobiia bacterium | reverse complement strand
GGTTGTAGTGGGAGATCATCACGCCCTTGGGCGGCCCGGTCGTGCCCGACGTGTAGATCAGCGTGGCGAGGTCATCGGGGCGCACTCGGCCGGCCGCTTCGTCGAGGTCGACGGGAGCGGCGCCGAGCAGGTCGGCGAACGGGACGACGTCGGACGGTGCCAGCCCGTCCGGGTCGTCCATCAGCACGAGCTTCGCAAGGTTCGGGAGCTCGGATCGCACCTTGAGGAACCGCTCGAGCATCCCGACGTCGCCGACGATGGCCACCGAAGCCTCGGAGTGGCTGGCGAGGTACTCGATCTGCTCAGGGGACGAGGAGTTGTAGATCGAGATCGGCGTCGCCCCGGCCAGCAGGGCGCCCATGTCGGCCGGATAGAACTCCGGCCGGTTCCGCATCATCAGCACGATCCGCTGCCCGGGCCGCACCCCGAGCGCTTGGAGCCCGGCCGCCACCCGGCAGGCGTGGTCGGCATACTCCGCCCAGGTGAGGGCGCCGGTGGCGGTGTCGCTGCCCGGTGGCCGCCAGCGGACGGCGACCGCGTCGGCCCGGCGGGCCACCGTGTCCCGGAACAGCGACGTCATGGTCCTGCCGGCGACGATCGCGTCGATGTCCTGTGACGACAGGGTCATGCCATCCCCCTCTTCGGTGAGCGCCTCCAGCGGCGAAGAGCGTACGTAGTGCACCGGGCTGCCCGCCACTGGTCCCCAGGTTGTCCACAGCCCTCTGGAAAAGGTGTGCATCCCGCGTCATACTCGGCGCGCCCGTCCCGAGGAGAACGTTGGGGCGCCCAACGCCCGGGCTTCTCTACTCCAGCTTTCCTCGGGGCGGGCCTTTACGCGCGATGACGCCGCGAGAGGCGGCCCGCCAGGCGCCAGGAGCCGCGGGTGAAGCCGGCTCCCCGGCCGGAGAGGCGGGCGGAGTGGACCCAGGCGTCGATGCGGTCGTCGTCGCCGCCGGCAGCCGACGCGGCGGCCACCGCCCGGGCCCGTTCGTCGGCGTCGATGGCGGCCAAAGCCGCGACGATGGCCGCCACCTCCTCGGAAGTGGCGCCGGGAGGCACGCTGGCCAGTCGGCGGGCCACTACAGCGGCACGTTGCCGTGCTTGCGCTGCGGGAGCTTCTCCTGCTTCGTCCGCAGCATGGCCAGTGCCCGGCACAGCACCGCCCGGGTGTCGCTCGGGTCGATGACGTCATCGATGTAGCCCCGCTCGGCCGCCACGTAGGGGTTGGCGAAGCGCTCGGTGTACTCCTCCACCAGCTCGGCCCGGCGGGTGACTTGGTCGTCGGCCGACTCCAGCTCCTTGCGGAAGATGATGTTGACCGCTCCCTGCGGGCCCATGACGGCGATCTCGGCCGACGGCCAGGCGAAGGCCAGGTCGGCTCCGATCGACTTGGAGTTCATGACCACGTAGGCCCCGCCGTAGGCCTTGCGGGTGATGATCTGAATCCGCGGGACGCTGGCCTCGCAGTAGGAGTAGAGCAGCTTGGCGCCGTGCCGGATGATGCCGCCGTACTCCTGGTCGGTGCCCGGCAGGAAGCCGGGGACGTCCACGAAGGTGACCAGCGGGATGTTGAAGGCGTCGCACGTCCGCACGAAGCGGGCGCCCTTCTCGGAGGCGTCGATGTCGAGCGTGCCGGCCAGCACCTGCGGCTGGTTGCCGACGATGCCCACCGCGTGGCCGTCGATCCGGGCGAAGCCGGTCACGATGTTGCCGGCCCAGAAGGGGAAGACCTCCATGAAGTCGCCGTCGTCGACGACGTCGGCGATGACCTTCTTCATGTCGTAGGGCTTGTTCGGCGAGTCCGGGATGAGATCGATGAGGCCGGGGCAGGATCGTTCGGAGTCGTCCTCGGGGGCGATGTAGGGCGGGTCCTCGAGGTTGTTCGACGGCAGGAACGTCAGGAGGTAGCGGACCTCCTCCAGGCACTGGCGCTCGTCCTCGTAGACGAAGCTGGCCACGCCCGACTTGGAGG
>JAICGL010000763.1 GCA_025923175.1 Acidimicrobiia bacterium | reverse complement strand
GGCGACGGCACGTTCATCCAGACCGTGTACTTCACCAGCGAAGAGGAGGCCCGGGCCAACGAGAAGCGGGAGCCGGCCACCGACGAGGAGCGGGAGGCCTGGGAGCGCATGGGCAGCCTGATGCAGATGGACGCCTTCATCGACATCTCCGACCCCTGGCTCTACAGCGCCTGATGACCGATCTCGTCGTCCTGTTCACCCGGGCCGTCGAGCAGTTCGGCCCGCGGGTGGCGGCGGTGAACGACCGCTGGCGCGACCCGACCCCCGACGCCGAGTGGGACGTCCGGGCCCTGGTCAACCACGTCCTCGTCGAGGACCTATGGGCGCCGCCGCTCCTGCAGGGCATGACGATCGCCGGGGTGGGCGACCGCTTCGACGGAGACCAGCTGGGCGACGACCCCCAGGCGGCATGGGCCATGGCGGCGGCGGCGTCGATCGCCGCCGTGGCCGAAGACGGCGCCCTCGACCGCACGGTGCACGTGTCGTTCGGGGACATCTCGGGCCGGGAGTACGTCTCCCAGCTGACCTGCGACCACCTGATCCACGGGTGGGACCTGGCCCGGGCCATCGGCGCCGACGAGCAGCTCGATCCCGAGCTGGTCGACTTCGCCTAGGACTTCCTCAGCCCCCAGGTCGAGGGCTGGCGCAGCGCCGGCGTCTTCGGCCCGGAGGTCGAGGTACCGGCCGGCGCCAGCCGCCAGGACCAGCTGCTGGGCCTGACCGGCCGCCGGCCGTAACCCTCACTCCTCATCGGGCGGGTCGAGATGGCGCAGGATGTCCTCGCGCCGCAGCATCGGCTCCCCCGCCTCCGAGAGCTCGTACGGGAGGCGACCGTCCCGTAACCACCGCCGCAGTGTTCGGGGCGACATGCCCAGGAGGCTCGCCGCGTCGATCAAAGAGAGATACTCGCCCGCGGGCGGCGACATGGTGAGACCCCTTGCTCGTTGCCGCCGGGCGCAATTGCGGTGCGCGAAAGATACGGGGGTCATCCCAATGGAAGCCCACGCCGAACCCAACAGACGCCCAACCCAGGGGCGTCAGGCCCGGCTGACCAGCCGGTGGAAGTGCGCCCCCAGGGACTCGAACCCTGAACCCGCAGATTAAGAGTCTGCTGCTCTGCCAGATTGAGCTAGAGGCGCTTGCAAGGAACACTCTCGCCGCTGGCTGGCCCCTTGGGGTGACCGAGGGGACTTGAACCCCCGACCTCCAGGGCCACAACCTGGCGCTCTAACCAACTGAGCTACGGCCACCATGCGACGGTCAAGCATCGCACACGCCGGCGGCCTGGCGTGAAGACTTCACACGATCCGGCGCTCGTTGGCCCAGCGGGTGAGGTCGTGGCGGTTGGAGAGCTGGAGCTTGTGGAGGACCGAGGACACGTGGGTCTCGACCGTCCGGGCCGAGATGGTCAGCTCCTTGGCGATTGCCTTGTACGGGTAGCCCCGGGCGATCAGGCGCAGGACCTCCTGCTCGCGGGCGGTGAGCTGGTCGAGGTCGGGGTCGGCCGAGGGCCCGGGGCTGGCGGCGAAGGCGTCGAGCACGAAGCCGGCCAGCCGGCGGGAGAACACCACGTCGCCGTCGGCCACCCGCTGGATGGCGTCGGCCAGCTCCGGCCCCGAGATGGTCTTGGTCACGTACCCCCGGGCACCGGCCCGGATCACCCCGATGACGTCCTCGGCGGCGTCGGACACCGACAGGGCCAGGAACCGCACCTCCGGCGCCTCCGGCACGACCCGCTGCACCACGGCCCGGCCCCCGCCGTCGGGCATGTGGACGTCGAGCAAGACGACGTCGGGCCGGCGCTCCAGGATCATCTCGACGGCGGCGTCGACCTCGGAAGCCTCGCCCACCACGTCGACGGCGTCGCCCAGCTCGGCCCGCACGCCCTTGCGGAACAGCTCGTGGTCGTCCACCAGGAACACCGTCGGCCGACTCATATCCGCAGCTCCACCTCCGTTCCTTCGCCGGGCGACGTG
>JAICGL010000762.1 GCA_025923175.1 Acidimicrobiia bacterium | reverse complement strand
GAACTGCTCAGGGGGCACGGTAGGCATCTCGAAGGCGTTTCTCACTCCCTACGACGGGATAGCCGGCGTCCAAATCGTCGTGTGCGAAGTGCCGAACACGTCAGGCAGAATCACGCGCAACAGCGGGAACTGCCGCGGCAATCTCTCAGGCATCTACCTCCGATCGGGTCGCCGGTACCGGGACTTCCGAGTCAACGCGATCCAGTGGCCGAGCGGCGTGAAGATCTGGCGGAAGTAGAACACGCCACGGCGGCGACCATGTAGTAGCCGTTGCCGTCCGGGGTGATCGCCGAACCGACCACAGGGGCGTTGAGGGCAGCCGCGTTCATGTCCCCGTAGAACTCCGCATCCCCGAACGCGAGAACCCGTCCGTGGTCGGTGAAGAGCCAATAGCCACCGTCGGTCCGCCGCAGACCACGTCGTTACCGCCGTTACCGTCGATCCGGTCGTGGCCACCCTCACAACGGACCCTCTCCAACCTTGAGCTGACGACGGGGATCCCCCCGCTGACGGCCGAGTGACCATTAAATTACACGTTTGTGATTTCGGTCTACGGGCGGGACTCGGGCACGTCTCCGCTGGGACGGGTGGCGACCGACTCGGGGATGGTCGCCGGCGTACTGGGGCTCGTGGCCACCCTCGTCGGGTTCGCCGGTGTCATGGTCCTGCCCGAGTCGACGCTGAAATCTCACTCGGCCGCCCTCGTCCGGCCGGCGCACGATCGGCCCCTGGCGGCCACACTCGTGACCGCTCCCCCTGCTACTCCGGCGATCCCCCCGGGGGCGCCGCCGGTGTTGCCCAGGGGGAAGGGGATGTGGCTCCACTACGTCCGCCAGGCGGCGGGGAACGACCCGGCCGCCTTGGTGGCCAAGGCGAAGGAGACGGGCCTCAGCCACGTCTACCTGCGGCTCGGCTCCTCGAAGGACGGGTTCTACGGCCAGGCCGACCTCAACCGGCTCCTCCCGGTAGCCCACGCCGCCGGCCTGCGGGTCGTCGGTTGGGACTTCCCCTACCTGTTCGACGCCGAAGCCGACGCCCACCGGGCTGTGGCCCAGATCGCCTACGCCACGCCCGACGGCCATCGGATCGACGCCTTCTCGTCGGACATCGAAACCCGCCACGAGGGCGTGAACATCTCAGTGCCGGTCGCCGACACCTACAGCCGCCGGCTGCGCGAACTCGTCGGCCCTGACTACCCGCTCATCGCCACCATTCCCCGACCCAGGTACAACCGGGGTTTCCCCTTCGCCGAGATTGCCCGGCAGTTCGACGCGCTGGCGCCGATGGTCTACTGGCTGGCGCGCGACCCGGCGGTCGAGGTGGACCAGGCGGTGACGGACCTGGCCATCCTGGGCAAACCAGTCATGCCGGTCGGGCAGGCGTACGATCCGGGCGTCGATGGCGGGCCGCCCGGCCCTCCCCCCAAGGAGCACCTCGTGCGCTTCATCCAGGCCGCACAGTCCCGCGGCGTCACCTCGTACTCGTTCTGGGTCTGGCACCACGCCACACCTGACCACTGGGCCGCCATACGGGAGGCCCGCAGCTGAAGTCGGCTGCGCCGTTCGGCCGAACCACTTCGGCCGCCGGCCTCGTCGCGCTGCTGGTGCTGTCCGGCTGCACCGACGGGGTAACCGGTGACGCCGCGGCGCGTCCGGCGTCGGAGGGGTCGGGGGTGGCGACGGTTCCGGCGACCACCCCTCCGGAGACGGTTCCGGTCGCCGACCCGACCAGCACGACGAGCTCGACGGCCGCGACCCCGACAGCTCCGACCACCGCCACTGCTCCGCCGACGACCACCACCACGGTGCCGGCCGACGGGCGGCTCCTGCCGGGTATGCAGGGCGAGCCGGTGCGGGCCCTGCAGGAGCGCCTCGTCGCCCTCCACTACGACCCGGGCAAGGTCGACGGACGCTATGGCGCGGGGCTGACCTCGGCGGTCATGGCCTTCCAGAAGGTCGCCGGAATGCCCCGCAACGGCCGG
>JAICGL010000761.1 GCA_025923175.1 Acidimicrobiia bacterium | reverse complement strand
GGCTGATGAACGAGGCCGGTGCCGGGTCGATCAGCTGGGAGCCCCACGCCGGCATCCCCCTCCCCTCCGGCGGGAAGGCGCAGGCGGTGTCGGCCCCGGTGAACGACGCCCTCGGCTGGCTCGTCGGCGTGGGCGCCGGGCAGCTGGCACTCGACGCCGCCCCCAGCCTGCGGTGGCTGGGGCGGGTGGCGGTGTGGGCGACCGAGCTGGTGGCCCAGGGGCGGGTCGTGCCGAGCCTGGTCGACGCCAGCCCCGGCGGCGGTAACGGCGGCAAGGGCGGGCGGGCCAGCACCGGGCAGTACCAGGTGCGCTGGGTGCCGGCCGTCCTCGAACCCGACCGCCTCAAGGAGTGCGTTTCGAAGATGCCGGGTTCCGTCTCAGCCCTCGAGCAGGCCGGGCAGCCGTACCGGATGTGCCGGGCGGTGCTCGGCGCCGCGGCCGACGCCGTCTGCCGGGCGGGCGCCTCCCGGCTGGTGACGCCGGCGACGGTGCCGGTGGCCCGGTCGCGCTCCGAGGTTTCGGAGGCGGTCATCGCCGGGCTGGCCGGCGAGCCGTTCCAGGCCGCCGCCCGGGCCGCCACCGAGATGGCCGACGACATGGCCCGCTGGACCATGCCGGTGACCAGCGACCGGGCCGCCCGCCTGACGGTGCGGCTGGGCTCGCCGGAGGACGACGGCGGCTGGCTTCTCACCGTCGAGGCGCAGGGCGAGCCCGGTCCTGACGGCGCGGCGGTACCCCAGCCGGTCGAGGAGGTGCTCCACAGCGGCCGGCCCGCCCGGGCCGCAGCGGTGGAGACCGAGCTGCGCCGCCTCGAGCGGCTGCTGCCGGCGCTGCGCCGGCCGGGAAAGCGCCGGGGCCGCGTCATCATGGACGGCACCGAGGCTTTCGAGCTCATGACCACCGGCGGTGCCGTCCTGGAGGCGGCCGGCTTCACCGTGCGGGTCCCGAAGCTGGCCAAGAAGCGCTCGACGCCCCGGCTCCAGCTCCACGCCGAGGCCTTCGGCGGCGAATCGGTCGTCGGCGCGCAGCAGCTGTCCCGGGTGCAGTGGTCGGTCGCCGTCGACGACGTCGCCCTCGACGCCGCCGCCATCCGCAAGCTGGCCCTACAGGCCCGGCCGCTGGTGCAGACCAAGGGCGGCTGGGTCGAGCTCGACAAGGCCGACCTCGAGGCGGCGGCCGAGGCCCTGGCGGCCCGGTCGAGGCGGACGGAGATGTCGGGCGCCGAGATCCTCCGCCACGCCGTCGGCCTGGAGGCCGGGACCGGCGGGCCGGTGCTCGTCGACGGCGCCGGCTGGGCCGTCGACCTGGTCCACGGCGCCGCCGCCGGAGCGGCCCGTCCGCTGCCGGCACCCGAAGGTTTCGAGGGTGAGCTGCGCCACTACCAGGCCGAGGCCCGGGGGTGGCTGGGGTTCCTCGACCGGGCCGGCCTCGGCGGCTGCCTGGCCATGGACATGGGCCTCGGCAAGACCCCCACCGTCCTCGCCCACCTGCTGGAGCACAAGGACGACGGCCCGGCCCTCGTGATCGCCCCGCCGGCCGTGCTGGGCAACTGGGCGGCCGAGGCGCAGCGGTTCACCCCCGGGCTCACGGTCAAGGTCCACCACGGCGCGGCCCGGGCGTCCGGCGAGGACGTGGCCGAGGAGGCGGGCGAGGCCGACATCGTGCTCACCACCTACGCCACCGGCGTGCGCGACGTCGAGGAGTTGGCCAAGGTCGAATGGTCCCGGCTCATCGTCGACGAGGCCCAGGCCATCAAGAACCCGGCCAGCGATACCGCCCAGGAGCTGCGCCGCATCCCGGCCCGCCAGCGCCTGGCCCTCACCGGCACCCCGGTGGAGAACGGGCTCGGCGACCTGTGGTCGATCCTCGACTTCACCAACCCCGGCCTGGTCGGGCCCCGCACGGTGTTCATCGAAGCGCTGTCCCGGCCCCGGCCCATCGCGCCGTCCGAATCCGCCGGTGACCCCAACGGCGATGGCGGAG
>JAICGL010000760.1 GCA_025923175.1 Acidimicrobiia bacterium | reverse complement strand
GCCATGGCAGCGGCAGCCCGATGATCCGGAAGTCGACCAGGCCGGGGTGCGTGGCGAAGAGGGCAGGCAGGCCGAGCAGAAAAAACCCGAAGACGGCGAAGATTCGCACGGCCAGCATCAGCTGAGCGCGGGTCAGCGACCGGAGCAGGACTTCGCCGACCTCGGTCTGCTCCTTCAGTTCGGCCAGCGCCCGCTCTCCGGGTGCCGTCGGCCGGGTCGCCCGGCCCCGCGGGTTGCGGACGGCGACGCGCCGGGCGGCCGGGTCGAGCTCTGCTCGCACCTCGCCAACGTGCGGACCTGTCTTGCCGAGACCCTTTGGCCCGCCGTTGGTTCGGCGCTCGGTCACAGCCCGGTCTTCCGTGCCCGGTTGGCGCCGCGAGACAGCCGGTCGCGCAGTTCCCGGGCGTGACGCCGGCTGACCGGCAGCTCCTGGCCGGCGACCACGAGGTCGTAACCGCCGCCGGGCCGCGTCCGCAGTTCGGTGACATGGCGGATGGCAATCAGGTAGCGCCGGTGCACCCGGACGAACCCGGCGTCGCGCCAGGCGTCCTCGAGCGACGAGATCGGCATGCGGACGAGGAAGGCGCCATCGTCGCTGTGCAGGCGGACGTAGTCCCCGCTGGCCTCCACGAACCGGATCGAGTCCCGCTCGACCATCCGGGTGCGGCCGCCGGTCTCGACGGGGATGCGGTCCAGCTCGTCGTCCTCGGTGGCAGCGCCGTCGTCATCGACCTGCCGGGGCGGAGCGCCGAGGCGCCGGATGGCGTCGGACAGGCGCTCGGGCCGGACGGGCTTCAGGAGGTAGTCGACGGCCTGCAGCTCGAAGGCCTCGACGGCGTGCTGCTCGAAGGCGGTGACGAAGATGATCTCCGGCGGGTGGGCGAACCGTGACAGCACCCGGGCCAGCTCCAGCCCGTCGAGGCCGGGCATGCGGATGTCGAGGAACACCGCCGCGAAGCTCCCGTCCCGCAGCTCGCGCAGCGCCTCGGTGGCATCGCAGGCGGTCACCACCGCGCCGATCCGGGGATGCTGGCGCAGCAGGTAGGCGAGGTCATCCAGCGCCGGCTGCTCGTCGTCGACGACGAGAACGGTCAGCAGGGCGTCGCCGTTCGTCGTCGTCACGACGCCCGCACCCCGCTGCGGTACTTGGGAATCCGCAGGCTCACCTTGGTGCCGGCCCCGGGGGCGGTCTCGACCACCAGGCCGAAGTCGGCGCCGAAGACCGTGCGGAGCCGCTGGTCGACGTTGGCCAGCCCGATGCCGCCGTTGCGCCCGGCCAGACTGGAGCGGACGAGCTGGGGATCCATCCCCACGCCGTCGTCCTCCACGGTGATCTGAGCCTCGGGGCCGGCGTCGGACGCCACGATCGTGATGTGCCCCTGGCCCGGCTTCTTCTCCAGGCCGTGGCGGACGGCGTTCTCCACCAGCGGCTGCAGCACGAACACGGGCACCGCCACCGGCAGCACCTCGGGAGCGATCTGGAGGGTGACCTGGAGACGGTCGCCGAACCGGGCCCGCTCGAGCACGAGGTACTTGTCGATCGAGCGGAGCTCCTCGGCCAGCGTCGTGAACTGGCCGTGGCTGCGGAAGCTGTAGCGGGTGAAGTCGGCGAACTCGAGGAGGAGGTCGCGGGCGCGCTCGGGGTCGGAGCGCACGAAGCTGGCGATGGCGGTCATGGCGTTGAAGATGAAGTGGGGCGAGATCTGCGCCCGCAGCGCCCGCACCTCCGCCTCGGCCAGGCGGGCCCGGGACACGTCGAGCTCGGCCAGCTCCACCTGGGTCGACACCCAGCGGGCGACTTCGGTGGTGGCCCGTATCAGGCCGGGCCGGGTGTCGGAGCCGAAGGCGCCCAACGTGCCCACCACGTCGTCGCCCACCACGATCGGGACGATCACCGCCGAGCGGATGGTGCAGTACGGGTCCGTGCAGGTCAGTGCGGCGGCGGGGATGACTTTGGCCCGCCCGCTGGCCACGACGTCGGGGGCGAGGG
>JAICGL010000759.1 GCA_025923175.1 Acidimicrobiia bacterium | reverse complement strand
AGTCGACCGACACCGAGTGGTCGATCACGAGGTCGACGGGGATGCCCGGCTCGAGGCCCGACGGGTCGGCGCCCGCCTCGGCGGCGGCGTCCCGCATGGCGGCGAGGTCGACGATGCACGGAACGCCGGTGAAGTCCTGCATGAGGACACGGGCGGGCCGAAATGCGATCTCCCGGTCGTCGCTTCCGGGGGCGGCCGCTCCTGACCACCCGGCCAGGTTCTCGATGTCGGCGGCGGTGACGCTGACGCCGTCCTCGAAGCGGAGGAGGTTCTCGAGGAGGATCTTCAGCGAGTACGGGAGGCGGCTGACGCCGAAGCTGTCCTCGAGGGCGGCCAGCCGGAGGATGTCGTACCGGCGGTCGCCAATGGCGATGGAAGCCAGGCTATTGAAGGTGTCCACCCCTGCAGTCTGCCGCCTGCGGTACTGGGGCGACCAATGGAGCTAGCTCGGCTCCTCCACGAGTGCGTGGGCGCAGTCGAAGCAGGTGGCGATGGCCAGCGGGTCGCCGGCCAGCAGCTCCGCCCAGGCGTTCGACAGCCACACCTTCTCGTCGCAGTGGCGGCAGGACCCGGCCGTCCAGCCCGCCCCGGGGCCCGTCTCGTCCGACGAGACCCGCTCGGCGATGAGCGTTCGCAGCAGCCGTGCCTTCACGTTCCCTTAATTGGCGGCCCGGTAGTAGGTCCCTCCACTGCCGTCCCGCTGGGTGACAGGGTTGCGCCGAAGGTGGCTTTTCAGCCCGGGCTGGGGCGCTGGTCCGAGTCGGGAAGATTCGGGCAGAGCACCCGGCGGGCGGCGGCTGTGACGTAAACGTCGCCGGGGCGGGTCTGACCTGCCACCGGGATCAGCGCCAGGCCGGCGGTGGTCCAGCGCAATAGGTCAGCGCCCCGGTGACCGGCAGCGTCGGCTGGGGCGCCGGCGCTGGGGCGGGCAGCAGGGCGGTGGGCTGGTTCAACGACCGCCGGCAGCACCACGATCTCGAGGACGCTGACGACGGCCGTATCGGTGGCTGTCACCTCGAGACCGATCGGGTCCTTGCCCTTGACGGTCCCGGTGTTGGTGATCTGGCCTGGGCTCGACAGCGTGGCCGTGCACGTGAACCCATGTTTCACCAGGGTCGAGCAGAGCGTCGTTGTCGGCGTCACCCCCCGTCAGGGGTGACCGGGCCGCACTTGTCGTCGGTCACGGTGACGTCGGCCAGCGGCGCGTTGCCGGGGTTCGTGACCGTGTAGGTGTAGGTCACCGAATCACCGACGCTGATCTCGGTCAGGGCGGCCACCTTGTCGATGACGACCTTCGGGTCGACGACGCTGACTGTGGCGGTGTCCGTGCCGGTGGCCGTGTTGCCCTCGTCGTCTTTGCCCGTGCCGGTGGCGATGTTCGTCGTCGTCCCTTCGTGCAGGTGAACGTCCACACCTCGGTGAGGTCGAGCAGTTCGTCGTCGGTGGCGTCACCGCCCGTCTGCGTGACCGGGCGGCACTTGTCGTCGGTCACCGCAACGTCGCTGAGTGGTTCGATCCCGAGGTTGTGGACGGCGTAGGTGTACGTCACGGAATCGCCGGAATGGACGGTGCTGAGCCCGGCCGTCTTGGTGACCCTGATGCTGGGCAGGACATCGGCGATGTCGATCTCAGCCTTATCCTTCCCCGTCGCCGTGTTCCCCTCGTTGTCGGTGGCCGTTCCGGTGACCTCGTTGGTGTGCGTGTCGCCGCCGTTGCCGGCCACCTTTCCCTCGAACGAGCAGGTAGGCCTTTCGGTGTCGGCCACCTTTACCACCGTGACCGACGCCGGGAAGATGACAGCCTGGGCCGACAGCTGCATGTCCTTGTTGCCACCCTGACCATTCAGACCCTTGACCCGCATATGGAAGGGTGATCCCGAGATGGCTGCTGCCGAGTTACCAGCACCCCAGTCGGCGCGGCTGGAAGGCCCTGAGCGTTGTGCTTTGAAAACCGGGGATGCTCGCGTCGCCTGTGGCACAGAGCCGGAGTT
>JAICGL010000758.1 GCA_025923175.1 Acidimicrobiia bacterium | reverse complement strand
CGCCGATCGCCCGGGCCGTGCTGTCGGTGGCCGTCGCCCTGGGTTACCAGGCCGAGGCCTACGACGGCGCCGTCCTCGACGGGGCGGCCGGTGTGGTGACCGCGACCCACGGCGGGCCGGATGAAGAGGCGGTGCTGCGGGCAGCCGTGGCGGCCGGTGTGCCCTACATCGGCCTGGTGGCCAAGCGCAGTCGCGGCGACGCTGTGGTGGCCGCACTCGGCCTCGCCGAGACGGAGGTCGGGAAGGTGCATACTCCGGCCGGCCTCGACATCGGCGCCCGCACCCCCGAGGAGGTCGCCCTGGCGATCCTGGCGGAGATGGTCAACAGCCGCCCGAGGGTGCCTGGCCAATCTCGAGCCGCCAGAGGCAAGCGGGCCTGCGACCACGGAGGTTCAGAGGTACCCTGACAGCGTGGATCATGGTGGTGGTGGCATTCCCCCGAGCGCGCTGCTGTTCATCGGAATGATCGTTGTGGTGGTCGGGCTGGCGATCGCCTTCAAGATGCCCCCCAAGAAGAAGAAGTAGCGCAGGTCCCTCCGCGCGGCTTCAGGCGACGAGGATGCCCTGGCGGCGGAGGAAGTCGATCTGGTCCGTGGCGATCCGCTCGGGGGCCTCTCCCAAATAGGGCTGCCAGTGGTCGTAGGGGTAGCGGTGCAGCTCCGCCCGCGAGGCCCGGGCGGCGATGCGGACGATGGCCTTCCCCGACACCGTGATGTCCTGCTCGCCGAGGCCGAGCCACAACGGGCAGGTCACCTTCTTCGCTTTGGCCACTGGCCGATGGAGACCGACCGTCAGAAAGACCCCCGGCGAGATCTCGTTCCGCCACGGCGAACCCGGCGCCACGACGGCCGCGAATCCTTCGGCCTCGCCGGGGAAGGCCATGGCTGCTCTCGTGCCGGGTTGTCCGGTCACCGGGATGAGGTTGTGGCGGCCGGCCCGGTCGGCGATCGCCCGGGGGAGGATCCAGGCCACCGTCGGGATCGGTGTGGCCAGCACGCGGGCCAACCCGTCGGCGAAGGGGGCGAGGGCCACCACGGCGGCGATGCGGCGGTCCTCGACGGCGGTCTCGATGGCGTGTCCCCCGCCGAACGAGAAGCCCCACAGCACGATCCGGTCCGGGTCGACCCCGTCGAGATTGCGGGCGGCCCGCACGGCTGCTCGCCAGTCCTCCCGCTGCATCGGCTTCCGAAAACGCTGGCGGGGTTCGCCGGGCGAGTCGCCCAGGCAGCGGTGGTCGAACACGACGACGGTGGATCCCGCTGCGGCCAGCTGCTCGGCGTAGGCAGACAGGCCATCGTGGCGCGTGAGCGAGAAGCCGTGGCCCATCACGATGCATGGCCCTGGCCGGGACCGGGCCGCCCCGGGCCGGTACACCCAGGCCGCGCACGCCCCCTCGCCCGACGGGATTTCGAGATCGCTCCGTTCGCCCACTGGGGCCCCCTTCGTGCCGTTGAGGTCAGGAGCCTATTGATCGGGAAAGCAGCCTGCTTTTCCTCCTGAGGGAGGAGTGCAGGCGGGGCATGGCGAACCACAACCCTGGACGTTTCGCCCAAACCGTCCATGACAAATTTGAGACGGGAGTAACGGATCGGACTGCTGCGTCGCTCTTCCTCCCCGAGAACGCCCGCGGCTCCTCCGCGGCCGGAGGTCTCCCACATGCTCCGAACGCATCGCCAGCGAGTGCCCGCCATGTTGGCAGTGGCCTGTGTCGGAATGATGGTCTACGCCGTGGCCGGCGCCGCGCCCGACGACGGGCAGCAGCTGGCTCCGGCCGCGAAGACCACCTCGACCACGTCCGCCGACAAGGACGGCAAGGGCTCCACGCCGCCCGACGACTGCAAGGGCTCGACGTCTACCACGAGGGACGGCGACGGCAAGGGCACCACGTCGACGACGGCGAAGGACGGTGACGGGAAGGGCACCACGTCGACGACCGCGAAGGACGGTGACGGTGACGGTGACGGTAAGGGCACCACGTCGACGACCGCCAAGG
>JAICGL010000757.1 GCA_025923175.1 Acidimicrobiia bacterium | reverse complement strand
GGCCCGCCATCGGGCCCCCGTCACGATGGCACCCCAGGCAGCCGAACGCATGGCTCCCGCCCGGGCCGTCGTGGAGCGGATCGTGGCCGAGGGAGTGTCGGTCTACGGCGTGACCACCGGCTTCGGGGCGCTGGCGGCGGTGAAGGTGTCGCCAACCGAGGCCCGGCGTCTCCAGCTGTCCCTGGTGCTCAGCCATGCCGCCGGGATGGGCGACCTGGTCGAGCCGGAGGTGGTCCGGGCCATGATCCTGCTCCGGGCCCGGACGCTGGCTGCCGGTCTGTCCGGCGCCCGGCCAGAGTTGGCAGAGGCGCTCGTGGGACTCTTGGATGCGGACGTGATTCCTGTGGTCCCTGAGCTCGGCAGTCTCGGGGCCTCCGGCGACCTGGCTCCCCTGGCCCACGTGGGCGCGGTCCTGACCGGCGCCGGGGAGGTCATCGACGCCGACGGCCGGCGCCGGACGGGGGCCGACGGCCTGGCCGCCGCCGGGCTCGAGCCGGTCGTGCTCGAGGCCAAGGAGGGGCTGGCCCTCCTGAACGGCACCGAGGGGATGCTGGCCCACCTCTGTCTGGCGCTGGCCGACCTCGACCGGTTGGCGGCTACCGCCGACGTGGCCTGCGCCATTACCGTCGAGGCGCTGCTCGGCACCGACGCGGCCTACCGGCCCGAGCTTCATTCGATCCGGCCCCACCCCGGCCAGCAGCGCAGCGCCGCCAACCTCTCCCGCTTGTTGGCCGGCTCGGAGATCGTGGCCAGCCACGGCCCGTCCGACCACGCCGTGCAGGACGCCTACTCGCTGCGCTGCGCTCCCCAGGTGCACGGCGCCGGCCGTGACGTGATCGCCTTCGCCCGCAGCGTCGTGGAGCGGGAGTTGGCCTCGGTGACCGACAACCCGGTGGTGCTGCCCGACGCCGCCGGCGGCGAGGGGGAGGTGGCTTCCACCGGCAACTTCCACGGCCAGCCGCTGGCCTTCGCTGCCGACTTCTGCGCCATCGCCCTGGCCGACTTGGCCGCCATCTCCGAGCGCCGCACCGACCGGTTGCTCGATCCGGCACGCTCCCAGGGGCTCCCCGCCTTTCTGGCCGTGGAGGCGGGGATCAACTCGGGGTTCATGCTGGCCCACTACACGGCGGCGGCCGCCGTCAACCGGCTCCGCACGCACGCCACCCCGGCGTCGATCGACTCCATCTCGACCAGCGGCGGGCAAGAGGACCACGTGTCGATGGGCTGGAATGGCTGCCGCAAGCTCCGGACGTCGATCGACGACCTCGGCCGCGTCCTGGCCATCGAGATCCTCTGCGCCGCCCAGGCACTGGAGTTGCGCCGGGAGGGCTCCGCCAGCTTCGGGCCCGGCATCGGCCACCCGGAAGCGGGGCTGTCGCCGTCGCAGGAGACCGAGGCGGTCATCGCCCGGCTGCGGGCCGAGGTCCCGGGCCTGCTCGCCGACCGGTACCTGGCCCCCGACCTGGCCGCCGCCGAGCGGCTCGTCCGGTCCGGGGCGCTCCTGCCCGAGTGGATCGACTGAACAAGTGACGTAGGCTCGCCGGCGTGGGCGCCGCCGAGCCCTCCCCTCCCCTGACAACGCCCGCGCCACCCCCGGGTTCGTCCGCCGTACCCCGGCGGTGTCGGACGTGGCTGGCCGAGGCGGCGCTGCGCTGCCTGGAGAACAACCTCCATCCCGACGTCGCCGAGGACCCCGAGCACCTTGTGGTCTACGGCGGGCGGGGGAAGGCGGCCCGCGACCAGGCGAGCCTTGCGGCCATCAAGGCGACGCTGGTCGACCTGGCCGCCGACGAGACGCTGCTTGTACAGTCGGGGAAGCCGGTGGCGGTGTTCCCCACCCATCCGTTCGCACCCCGCGTGCTGATCGCCAACTCGCTGCTGGTCCCGGAGTGGGCCACCTGGGACGAGTTCTGGCGGCTCGAGGCGCTCGGCCTGACGATGTACGGCCAGATGACCGCCGGTTCGTGGATCGACATCGGCACGCAGGGCATCGTGC
>JAICGL010000756.1 GCA_025923175.1 Acidimicrobiia bacterium | reverse complement strand
TGCCCGAGCATGACATCGACGGTAGCCCTTCCCTCGCGCCAGTGAACCGGAGGCACCGGCTACGCCACCGAGTTCGGGCTCTTCGACGCCCAGGGCGCTTCGGGGCGGCGGGACCAGCAGCGGACCATGCGTTGGTGGACGAGGCCGATGCCGCCGCGCATGACGGTGGGGGAGCCGTCGCCGTAGCGCAGCACGGAGACGTCGACCGCGTCGTGGTCGCCCTCGACGCCGACCAGGACGGTGAGGTGGGCGCGGCGGCGCCGCGGGTGCTGGCTCGGGGAGCGGTGCAGCAGGTCGTCGTCCATCGGCGCGGCCCAGACGCCGCTGGCGAGGGCGATGGCCCGCACACCGGCGGGAGGTCGCACCTTCTGGGGGAGCGTGCGAGCCTCGCCCTCAGCCAATAGTTCCAGTATCACGTCGGCGGCGTCGCTCCCAGCCCCTTCCTCGGCAGCGCTGTCACCAGCGGCGTCTGGTGTGCAGCGAACGGCGTAGAGGCGGCCGGAGCCCCGCTCGGCGGCGGGAGCGTGCACGAGTTGGTCGACCGTCACGGCCAGGGCTTCGAGATCCATCGGCGCACCTCGCTCAGGGTGGAGCCCACGAGAGGACAGCGGGTGACGCCCGTCACCGATCAGGCCCGAGAACCGAGCGAGCGCCGATGTTGCCGCCGGGCGTGCTGGGGGCGACCCGGCGGCAAGGGATCGGCGGCGGCCGTCACGGTAGAAGGCGGCCATGCCACCGGGCGAGCGAATTTCCGGGCGAGCGACGGCGGGTGCTCCGGCGCCAGTGCCGGAACCTCGCCGGGCGGAGGGGGGTACCGCCCGGCGAGGCCCGACGTCCGGGCCCGGCTCCGGCACAGCAGGGGCGTCAAGGGGGGAGGAGACGCTGATCCTGGTGTGCCAGCTCGGCCGTGGCCCGGGACCCTTTGCATGCCCCAGTGGCCGCTGCATTGAAACCCTAACCGATCGTTGCGCCGAGCAATGCACGCACGCTGATTATTCGCGGAAGCGTTCTACGCCGTTCTTATTTCGTGGCGCTCCGGCCCGCCGGTCGACGCCCAGCGCGGCCAAGAACCGTTACAGGACACCACTCTCCGGTCCAGGGCGGCCGGACGCGTGCGGTCTTCCCGCCAAGACCTTCCACATCGAGGCGATCGAAAACAGGAAATAGCGATGGCACCATTCTCATCGAGTGATATGTCCGGTAAGGGCGCAATCTGCCTGTCAGGAGCTGTTTCGACACCGGCGATCCGGCCGCAACACCCCGGGCGGCGACTCCGGCCCTTGTCGGCGTCGCCGACATCGGGGAAACTCGCCCCCCGCCGAACGGACCGATGAAGGGGGAGGGATCGTGTTCAAGGATTCTTTGGGGAAGCTGACCCAGAAGCAGGACCTGACGGCCCAGGAACTGACGGAGTTCGTCGAGGCCATGCGGGACGATCAGGTCACCGACGTGCAGATCGCCGGCTTCCTCGTCGCCCTCCTCATGAAGGGCCCCACGGTCGACGAGGTGGCGGCCATCGCCCGGGCCATGCGGGAGAACTGCGTCCAGATCCAGCCGAAGGTCAGCGGCAACCTCACCGACATGTGTGGGACGGGCGGCGGCCTCACCACCTTCAACGTGTCGACGGCCAACGCCATTCTCACCGCCTCGGCCGGCGTCCCGGTGGCCAAGCACGGCAGCCGGTCGATCTCGGCCAGCTCCGGCAGCGCGGATGCCCTCGAGGCCCTCGGCGTCGTCGCCGAGCTCACCCCCGACCAGGGCTCCCAGCTGATCGAGCAGATCGGGATCAGCTTCCTCTACGCCCCGAGCTTCCACCCGATCATGATGAAGGTCTTCTTCCCCGAACTGGCGCTCGGCATCAAGACCATCTTCTTCACCATCATCGGCCCGCTGATCAACCCGGCCGGCGCCCCCCATCACATGATGGGCGTCTACAAGCCGGAGCTGGTCAATCTGGTCGGCGACGCGGTCACCCAGCTCGACATGAACCACGTCA
>JAICGL010000755.1 GCA_025923175.1 Acidimicrobiia bacterium | reverse complement strand
CTCGGCCGTGTCATCACCGACGCCCTGAAGGACAACCGCCAGGCCCTGGTCGAAGCGCTCAAGGCCAACGACACCCTGGTCAAGGCCTGGCTGCGGGACCACAAGGACCTCGCCGGGATCGTCCTCAAAGGCGACGTCCACGTCTTCGTGGCCGACATCACCACCGTCGCCCTCAGCAACGCCGGAGAGGGCCGCCGGGTCCTCGTCCTGGCCGCCGACGGCAACCAGCTCCAGGTGCCCTACGACCCGAGCCACGATGACGAGTTCCGCCGGCTGTGCCAGGCCCTGGCCGACCGGGCGCCGTCGGCTGCGCCGCTCGGGCCGAGCACGACTCCAGCGCCTGCGCCCCCGACCACCCCCGACACCAAGACATGTCCGATGTGCGCTGAGGAGATCAAAGCGGCCGCGGTGCTCTGTCGCTTCTGCGGGCACCGTTTCGATGAGGCGGCGCCCACGAACTGACCGGGGCGAGCAGAACCGTCAGCCGGAGGTCTGGTCCAGGTGCTGGAGGAGGTCGTGCGCCGCCAGTTCGACCGCCTTGTGGCGCCACTCCGCCGCCCGGTAGACACAGGCGAGCAGCGCGGTGCGGTGGACACGGCGGAAGTCGCCGTAGACGAACGCGTATCTCGCCTTCGTGTCGTCGTTGGCGCCGTCGGTCAGGGCCAGATGCCAGCTGGCGTACTCGGCCCAGGTATGCGACTTGAGAAAGGCGTTCTCGTCGTCGGCTTTCGGTTGGCGCTCGCCCCAGTCGCTGGCGAGCACGTACTGGCGGGCGTCGATGAGTTGCCGGGCTCGCGCCACGGCATCGGGGTTGACGGTATACGTCGCCATCCGATCATTCTGCCCGCCGCGATCGTGCGGCGTACCCGCCCCGCGAAGGCCGTTAGGCCTGGAGGTCCTGCGCCTCTTCGAGGAACCGGCGGATCTCCGTCGCCCGGAACCGGCGGTGGCCGCCGAGGGTCCGCACGGCCGAGATTCTCCCGGCCCGCGCCCAGCGGGTGACCGTCTTGGGGTTCACACGGAACATGACCGCCACTTCGGCGGGCGTCAGCAGTTCGTTCTCAGCCATCGAGGCCTCCAGGGCCGCAGGGAGAACGTGTTGTCCGCTCTCTTCCTTTCAATATCGGTTCGTCGGACCTCGTCCTTAAGGGGACGTTGACCCGCCGTGCGGCCGGTGAACTAGCGGGAGCTGGCCTTGGGCGGATCGGCACCACCGGCGATCTCGTCGATCAGCCCCTGCCGGGCCAGTTCGAGGGCCTCCGGATAGGTGGCTTGCCCGGCCTGGGCCACCACCTCGAGGTGATGGCGCAGCCGCTCCTCGAGATCGGCCGCGCTCGGCCGTTCGATGCCCGGGTGCCACTTGGCCCGGAGCAGCTGGGCCGACGTCCCCTCGATCCACGACGAGACACGTTGGAGAAACTCCGAGCCGGCCGACGAAGACCCTTCCGCCGCCCACGCCGTCCACGCAGCGCCGACGCTCGTGTAATGAGGCGTGGGGCGTGACACGGCGTCTCCTCCTGACTGACGGAGCCCGAGAGCCGAAATGCGGACGCCCGAACTACATCAACGGTACACCTCGGTCGGTCCCTGGAAGGTGCAGGGACTGTGGGGGTTCGTCGGTAGGCTGCCCTAATGGCGGCGAATGCGGACCCGGTCACGGTGGCCGTCATCGGCCCGGGTGGCGTGGGCGGCCTGATCGGTGCGCTGCTGACACGCCAGGGCGACGACGTCACCTTCGTCGCTTCGGAACGGACCGCGTCGGTCCTCAACGCTCAGGGGCTCCAAGTCGACAGCGGCCTGTTCGGCAGCTTCGCCGTTCCCGCCAAGGCGGTCACGGAGTTGACGGTTCCCGTCGACGTGTGTGTCGTCGCCGTCAAGGCGCTGCAGCTCGAGGCCGCTATGGAGCGGGTGCCGAAGCCGATCCTGAGCGAAGCGATCGTCGTTCCCTTCCTGAACGGTGTGAACCATGTCGACCTGCTCCGCCAGCGGTACGACGCCGTGGTGGTGGCAGGAACGCTG
>JAICGL010000754.1 GCA_025923175.1 Acidimicrobiia bacterium | reverse complement strand
GAAGTCGGCGAACTCCAGCAGCAGATCGCGGGCCCGCTCGGGGTCGGAGCGCACGAAGCTGGCGATCGCGGTCATGGCGTTGAAGATGAAGTGGGGCGAGATCTGCGCCCGCAGCGCCCGCACCTCGGCCTCGGCCAGGCGGGCCCGGGAGACGTCGAGCTCGGCCAGCTCCACCTGCGTCGACACCCAGCGGGCGACTTCGGTGGTCGCCCTGATCAGGCCGGGCCGGGTGTCGGAGCCGAAGGCGCCCAACGTGCCCACCACGTCGTCGCCCACCACGATCGGGACGATCACCGCCGAGCGGATGGTGCAGTAAGGGTCCGTGCAGTTCAGGTGGGCGGCGGGGATGACTTTGGCCCGCCCGCTGGCCACGACGTCAGGGGCGAGGGAGGCGGCCTGCACACCGTGGTGGTCGGCCACCCCGTCCCAGGCCAGGAGGTCGGTCTCGTTGGTCAGGGCCACCGCCGGGCAGCCGAGGAGCTGGTGGAGGCCCCGGATCGACTTCGCCGCCGCCGCCGTCGTGAGCCCCGCTCGGAACGGCGGCGCCGCCTCGTTGGCTTTGTGAAGGACGTTGTACGTGGCCTGCTCGGCGGCCGTGGAGAACGCCCGTCGCACCCGGAAGACGCGGTAGAGCGCCACGGCCGGGACCAGCACCGTGAGGACCAGGGCGCCGACGAAGACGATCGATCGCATCTGGACCCATGATACGAGCGAACCTGCTGGTGACAGCCGTGGGACGGCTGGGTTCTCAGGTGCCCTTGTGAGCCGTCCAGGCCAGCAGGTCGGAGGCACTGCGGGTGTTGATCACCCGATCGGGGGCGACGCCGCAGTCCGCGGCCCGCTCGCAGCCGTAGACCTGCCACTCCAGCTGGCCGGGGGCGTGGGCGTCGGTGTCGATCGACACCAGGCAGCCCATCTCGAGGGCCATGCGCAGGAGGCGCTTCGGCGGGTCGAGCCGCTCGGGACGGGAGTTGATCTCCACGGCGGTGCCGTACTCCCGGCAGGCGGTGAAGATCAGCTCGGGGTCGAACTCCGACTCAGGCCGGCCCTTGCCGACGACCAGCCGGCCGGTGCAGTGGCCGAGGACGTCGACGTGGGGGTTGGCGATCGCCACCGCCATCCGCCGGGTCATCTCGTCGCGTTCCATCCGCAGCTTGGAGTGGACGCTGGCCACCACCACGTCGAGCCGGGCCAGCAGCTCCTCCTCCTGGTCGAGCGAGCCGTCCTCCAGAATGTCGACCTCGATGCCGGTCAGGATCCGGAACGGCGCCATCTCCTCGTTGAGGGCGGCCACCACATCGAGCTGCTTGCGGAGGCGTTCGGCCGACAGGCCCTTGGCCACCTTCAGGCTGCCCGAATGGTCGGTGAGAACGACGTACTCGTGGCCGAGGTCGCGGGCCGCTCGGGCCATCTCGTCGATCGGCGACCCGCCATCGGACCAGTCGGAGTGGGTGTGGCAGTCACCCCGCAGCGCCGCCCGCAGCTCGGCCGCGGCGCCAGTGAGCATCGGCTGGCCGCCGCCCTCGACGTCTTTCTGGTGCTCCTCCTCGAGCTGTTTGAGGTAGGCCGGTACCTCCCCGCGCAGCGCCTCGACGATCACCTTCTCGGTCTTCTCACCGATACCGGACAGTTCCTGGAGCGTGCCGCCGGCCGCCCTCGCCTCGGCCACGCCGTCCGGCAGTTCCCGCAGGACCCGGGCGGCCGTCCGGAAGGCCCGCACCCGGTAGGTCGGCTGGCGGGTCTTCTCCAGCAGGTAGGCGATGCGGTCGAGCGCGGCGGCGGGATCCATCACCACATCATTCCCCGCAACCGCCTCCGCTGACGATCGAGCGGGCGATGCCGGTCGCTGCAAGGCTCGTCAGGGAGCCGTACAGGCCGCCTTCGGGGGTCTGCACCCCGAACTGCGGGCCGTCGGGCGGCTCCTCGAACAACTCCAGGCGGTCGCCGTAGGCGCGCTGGAGCGCCAGGACGGACGCCCCGACCGACACGCCGTTGGCGGTCGTGAGCGCCGGGCGGTTC
>JAICGL010000753.1 GCA_025923175.1 Acidimicrobiia bacterium | reverse complement strand
GGCCCGCGACGACGGCGTCCTTCGGCTCGTGGGGTACGTGACCGCCGTCAGCGGTGCAGAGCTGGATCCCTTCGAGCTGCGGGCCTGGCTGGCCGACCGCATGCCGAGCTACATGGTTCCGGCAGCGGTGGTCGTCCTCGACACCTTCCCGCTCACCCCCAACAACAAGATCGACCGGGCCGCGCTCCCGGCGCCGACGCTGCTGCCCGACAGCGGTGGGCGGCGGCCGACCAGCCCGACCGAAGAGATCCTCGCCGCCGTCTTCGCCGAGGTGCTGGGTCTCCCCGCCGTGGGTGTCGATGACGACTTCTTCGTCCTCGGCGGTCACTCCCTCCTCGCCGCCCGCCTCATCGGCCGGATCCGGGCCAGCCTCGGGCTCGAGCTTCCGATCCGGGCACTGTTCGAGAGTCCGACGGTGGCGGGGCTCGTCGGCCACCTGACGGGTCATCTGTCTGGCCGCCCCCGTCCGCCGCTGCGTCGTTGCGCTCCTGACGGCCCATTGCCGCTGTCGCCGGCGCAGGCCCGCCTCTGGTTCCTCTACCGGCTGGAGGGCCCGTCCCCCACCTACAACATCCCGATGGCGTTGCGGTTCGACGGCCGCCTCGACGCCGAAGCGCTGCAGGCCGCCCTGGCCGACCTGGTCGGCCGGCACGAGACGCTCCGCACCGTCTTCCCCGACCGGGACGGCGTTGCCTCCCAGGTGGTCCTCCGTGCGGCCGACGCCACCCCGCCGCTGGCCGTCGTCGACGCCACCGAGGCGAACCTCGACGACGTGCTCGAGGAGTTGGGCGAATACGGCTTCGACCTCGCCGTCGAGCCGCCGGTGCGGGCTTCCCTGGTCCGCCTCGACAGCGGCGACGACGTCCTGTCCCTCGTCGTCCATCACATCGCCTCGGACGAGGCGTCCGACGAACCGCTCTGGCAGGACCTGACCGCCGCCTACAGGGCCCGCCGGGCAGGGCGGGCCCCGGACTGGGAGCCGCTCCCGGTCACCTACCGGGACTACACCGTCTGGCAGCGCGAACTCCTCGGCGACGTCGCCGATTCCGCGAGCGTCGCCGCCGAACAGGCCGTCTTCTGGCGATCGACGCTGGCCGGAGCTCCTGAGGAGCTTCGCCTTCCCACCGACCGGCCCCGGCCGGCGCAGCCCACCATGGCCGGCGGCGCCGTCCCCTTTACCGTTCCTGCCGACGTCGCCGACCGGATCGCCGCCCTGGCCCGTGCCCTCGGCGCCACTCCGTTCATGGTCGCCCACGCCGCGGTGGCCGGGTTGCTGTCCCGCCTCGGGGCCGGAGAGGACATCCCCCTCGGTGTGCCGGTGGCCGGCCGCGTCGACGACACCCTCGAGCGACTTGTCGGCTTCTTCGTCAACACCCTCGTCCTGCGGACCGACGTCTCCGGCGACCCGACCCTGCGCCAGTTGCTGGCCCGCGTGCGCGACGCCGACCTCGCCGCGCTGGCCCACCAGGACCTGCCGTTCGAGATGGTCGTCGACGCAGTCGCCCCCACTCGCTCCGCCGCCCGCCATCCCCTGTTCCAGGTGATGATCTCGTTCCAGCACGGCGAGGGTGGCGCAGGAGAACGTGGCTCAGGCGAGAGTGGCGCGCTCGCCGGCGCTCCGGTCGAGACCGAAGAGACGACGGCCAAGTTCGACCTGTCCTTCGACTTCTTCGAGACCATCGCCGTCGACGACGACACCGGCGGGGAGCACCGGGGTCTCGACGGTGTGGTCGGCTACGCCTCCGACCTGTTCGACCGGCACACCGCCGAGCGCCTTGCCGACCGGCTGGTGCGTCTCCTCGCCGGACTGGTGTCCGACCCGGACCGGCCGCTGTCCCGGCACCAGATCCTCGACGAGGACGAGCGTCGCTGCCTGCTGCGCGACTGGAATCGGATCCGGCCCCGGCCGGAGCCGGTCACGTTCCCCGAGGCGTTCGCCGCGCAGGTGGCGTCCCGGCCGGATGCGGTGGCGGTCGTGCTGGAGGACGAGCAGCTGACGTATGGGGAACTGGCGCAGCGGGCCG
>JAICGL010000752.1 GCA_025923175.1 Acidimicrobiia bacterium | reverse complement strand
GTCCACAAACGTTTGCTCATCTCGTTTCCTCCGTCATCTCGACTCGATGCCGCACACGATGACGGCGAGTTGTGAAGACGGTGTGGAGACCAGATGCAGATCTACATTCGTTCCGGGGCGGCGATTCCGAGCAGGTCGAGGCCCTGGGCCAGGACACGGGCGGTCAGGTCGGCGAGGAACAGCCGGGACCGGCGCTGCTCGTCGGTGTCGGCCCGGAGGACGGGGCAGCTCTCGTAGAAGTCGGTGAAGGCGGTGGCGAGCTCGAAGAGGTACGTGCACAGCCGGTGCGGCGCAAGGCTCTCCTCGGTGGCGTGCACCGCTCCGTCGAACGAGAGGATCTCGAGCGCCAGACGCCGCTCTGCCGGGGCGAACTCCAGGGCGGGCCCCACGTCGGAGACGTCGATCCCTCTGGCCGCGGCCTGCCCGAAGATCGACCTGACCCGCGTGTGGGCGTACTGCAGGTACGGGCCGGTATTCCCCTGGAAGTCGAGCATCCGGTCCCAGTCGAAGGCGTAGTCCTTGACCCGGTCGTTCGACAGGTCGGCGTACTTCACCGCTCCGATCCCGACGGCTTCGCTCACTGTGACCGCTTCGTCGGGGCTGAGACTGGTCCTGTCGGCGACGATCTGGCGTGCACGTTCCACCGCCTCGTCGAGGAGGTCGACGAGGCGGATGCTCCCGCCCGCCCTGGTGCGGAACATCTTGCGGTCGGCGCCCAGCACACTGCCGAAGGCGACGTGCTCGGCTCGGGCCGGCGGCCGCAGCCACCCGGCGAGCCGGGCGGTCTCGATGATCATCTCGAGGTGCTCCCGCTGGGGGGCCCCGACCACGTAGATGACGTGCGTGGCGCCGAGGTCCCGCAGCCGGTAGCGGATGGCGGCGAGGTCGGTCGTGTCGTAGCCGAAGCCGCCATCGCTCTTGCGGACGATGAGCGGGAGCGGGTTCCCCTCCCGCGTGGTGAACCCCGGTGGGAACACGCACTGGGCGCCGTCGCTCTCGACCAGGAGGCCGAGGCGCTCGAGTTCGGCCATCGTGTCGGCCAGCATCGGGTTGTACATGCTCTCGCCGGCCTGGTCGTCCGGGCCGAGCTTCACGCCGAGCCGGCCGTAGACCGCAGTGAAGTAGCGGGACGACTCGTCGACGAGCAGCTTCCAGAGGCGCAACGTCTGGGGATCCCCGGCCTGGAGGGCGACCACCCGGCGCCGGGCCCGGTCGGCGAAGTCGGGATTGGCGTCGAACTCCGCCCGCGCCTCCTGGTAGAAGCGGCCGAGGTCGCCGACCGACAGCTCGTTGGCCGCCTCCGCCTCGCCGACCGACAGCAGGTGCTCGATGAGCATCCCGAACGGCGTGCCCCAGTCGCCGAGGTGGTTCTGGCGGATCACCTGATGGCCGACGAACTCCAGCACCCGGACCAGGGCGTCGCCGATGATCGAGCTGCGGAGGTGCCCGACGTGCATCTCCTTGGCCACGTTGGGGGCCGAGTAGTCGACGACCACCGTCTCGGTGATGGCGGCGGGGGTCACGCCGAGGGCCGGGTCGTCGGCCGTCTCCTGCAGCGCCCGGGCCAGGAAGGCGTCCTGAAGCGTGACGTTGATGAAGCCGGGCCCGGCGATCTCCGGTGGATGGGCGATGTCGGCCAGCTCGACCCGGTCGACGATCTCCTGGGCCAGGTCGCGGGGCGGCCGGCCGGTCTTCTTGGCCAGCGCCATCGAACCGTTCACCTGGTAGTCGGCCCGATCGGAGCGGCGCACGACGGGATCGGCGCCCCGGAGCGTCTCGTCGAGCGAGGCCAGGGCGCCGGCGAAGCGCTCGCTCAGTACGACGCTCGGATCGGCCATGGCTGCGACGGTACCGCGGGCTCCCCGCCGTGAACCCCAACGAAAGGAGTTAAAGGCGCTACGGATGTTTCAGATGTGGTTAATCTGGACATCTGTTAGCGATTGATACATAAGTGCGAGGAGGCGGCTATGCACCGTCGATTCCTGTTCCCACTGGCCGCGGGCGTGCTCGGCCTGGTGGCGCTGGCC
>JAICGL010000751.1 GCA_025923175.1 Acidimicrobiia bacterium | reverse complement strand
TTTGAGTTTCGGTTCTCCGTTTCGATCAGGTGGCCGGCGCCTCGTAGACGCCCGAGCCATCGTCAGGGTCGAAGAAATGCAGGCGCGCCGTGTCAACGACGAGCTCGATGCGGTCGCCCTTCTGGACGTGGGTACGGGGGTTGAGCCGGGCGATCACGCTCGCCTCCCCGCGGGCCGCGGTCTTCTCTACCTTTTCCAAGACCTCCTTTCCGACGTCCACGGCGAGCTCGCGGACGTCATCGCCGACCGCCGGCGGCGCGGCGATGGTGAAGTGGATGACCACGTCGGAGCCCAGGGCCTCCCGGAGCTCCACGGTGGCCGGAAGGCGCCGGTCGGCCGGGGCGTCGGCGACAAGGGCGGCGTCCTCCATGTCCTCGGGCCGGATGCCGACGACGACCTTGCGGCCGTCGTAGCCGGCCAGCGCCGGCCGCTCGGCGAGCACCTCCGGCGGGATTGGAAGCTGGAGGTCGCCCAGCTGCACGATCAGGGCGCCGTCCCGCCGGGCGAGGGACGCCTCCAGCAGGTTCATGGCCGGCGAGCCGATGAACCCGGCGACGAAGATGTTGCGGGGCCGCTCGTAGAGCCGCTGCGGGTTGTCGACCTGCTGGAGCATCCCCTTGCGGATGACGGCGACGCGGTCGCCCATGGTCATGGCCTCGATCTGGTCGTGGGTCACGTAGATCGTGGTCACGTCCAGCTCGTGCTGGAGGCGGGCGATCTCGGCCCGCATCTGCACGCGCAGCTTGGCGTCGAGGTTGGAGAGCGGCTCGTCCATGAGGAACGCCTGGGGCTTGCGGACGATGGCCCGGCCCATGGCCACCCGCTGGCGCTGGCCGCCGGACAGGGCCCGGGGCTTGCGGTTGAGCAGCTCGTCGAGCCCGAGGATGTGAGCGGCATCCCTGACCCGCTTGTCGATCTCCGCCTTGGGTACCTTCTGGAGCTTGAGGCCGAAGGCCATGTTGTCGAACACGGTCATGTGCGGGTACAGCGCATAGTTCTGAAAGACCATGGCGATGTCGCGCTCTTTCGGGGGAACGTCGTTCACGACCCGGTCCCCGATTCGGACCTCCCCCTTGGTGATCGCCTCCAGGCCGGCGACCATCCGCAGCGCCGTCGTCTTCCCGCACCCGGACGGACCGACGAGGACCATGAACTCCCCGTCGTCGATCTGCAGGTCGAGGGCTCGTACCGCCTCGGTGCCGTCCCCATAGACCTTCCAGACGTCCTCTAGGACTATCTGCGCCATTGCCTACCGTTCTCCCGACGCGTGCTCGTAACCGCATGGTGCGCCCGCGGTCGACGGTCGTCAAGGGACCAATGGCACTGATTGCCACGTCCCTGGTTGCGAAAGTAACCGTTCGGATCGTGCCATTCTGGAAGGGTGTTCGGCCTGACCGCGCGCGGCCGTTTGGTCGTCGCGTTCGGTGCCTTCGGCGTCTGGTGGGGCGGGTGGGGCGCCCTGCTGCCGGCGGTGCAGCGCTCGGCCGAGGTGGACGACGGCCGGCTGGGAATCGCCCTCCTGCTCATCGGTGCGGGTGCCCTCGGCTCGATGCGGGTCACCGGGTACCTGGTCGACCGGTTCGGCGGAGTGGTGCTGCCGCTGTCGGTCGCCTCCTTAGCGCTGGCGGGGATCGGGCCGGCGCTGGTCGAGGGGGTGGCGGCGCTGGCGGTGTCGATGACCCTGCTCGGGGTGGCCAGCGGCGCCTATGACGTCGCCGTCAACGCCGAGGCCAGCCGGCTGGAGACGCTCTCGGCCCAACCGCTCCTCAGCCTGGCCCACGCCGGGTTCTCCTTCGGCGTGATCTTCGGCAGCCTCGGCGCCGGGGCGATGCGGACGTTCGACGTCTCCCTCGCCGGGGCGCTGGCCGCCTTGGGCGTGGTGCTGGGGGCCGTCGCCGGCTACCTCTCGTACGGGCGGATGGAGCGGCCCCTCGCGCCGGCCGTCGAAGCCGCTCGGGGCTGGCCCTGGTGGTGCCCGCCCCGACCGCTGGCCGTTCTCGGCGTGCTCATGGCCCTCGCCTTCCTGGTCGAGAGC
>JAICGL010000750.1 GCA_025923175.1 Acidimicrobiia bacterium | reverse complement strand
CGTCGATCCAGCGAAGCTCGATCTCGAGCTGCTCGGGGGTGAGGATCGTGGCGCCGAGCACGCCGAAGCCTCCCGCCCGGGTGACCGCGGCCACGACATCGCGGCAATGGCTGAAGGCGAGGACGGGATATTCCATCCCGAGCTGTTCGCAGATGCTGGTACGCATAAGCGCCACGGTAGCGTTGAACGATGCGGTCGCTCGTGGCGTATGGGGACGGGCCGTGGGCGCCGACGGTCGATCCCGCCGCCGTGGCCCGGCTCTGCGATCTCGACGAGCCCGAAATCCTGGTCGGGTGGACGATCGAGGAGCTCCCCTGGCTCGCGACGATGCCCCCTGGGCGGGTGACGAGCACGATGGCCGGCTACCGCCTCGCCCGGGCTGTCGCCGCCGGAGTGGTGCAGGTGCGGTCGACGCCGATCTCGGCGATGCCTGGCCTCCTGGAGAGGGAGCTGCGGCCCGACGTCGCGGTCGTGTCGGGCCGGCAGGCCGGCACCGGCTTTGTCTTCGGCCCGAGCGTGGGGTGGGCCCACGCTGCGGCCCGCTTCGCCCGTCGAGGGGTGGTAGTCGATCTGCGCCCGGGGCTGCCGGCCTACGACGCGCCGCCCATCCCGGGCGAGATCCTGGCGGTGGTGGAAGGTCCGGCCGTGTCGCTGTCGGCCTCCGGCCGGAGCGCGACAGCTGAAGAAGTGGCGATCGGCGCCACGGTGGCCGACCTGATCCCGCCCGGGGCCACGCTCGAGCTCGGTGTCGGCACGGTCTGCGACGCCGCTGCCGCGGCGTTGTCCGTCGGCGTCCGTATCAGGTCGGGCATGGTGACCGATGCACTCGTCCGCCTCCACCGCCGCGGGCTTCTCCTGGACCGGGCCGAGACCACCTTCGCATGGGGCGGTGATGGTCTCGCCGCTCTCAGCGCCGCCGGGCGGCTGCGGGTCGTCCCGTCCGACCAGAGCCACGACATCGACCGCCTCGCAGGCTTCGAGCAATTCACCGCCGTCAACAGTGCGCTCGAAGTCGGGCTGGATGGGGCGGTCAACGTCGAGGTTCTCGACGGACGGCCGGTGTCGGGGATCGGCGGCCATGCCGACTTCTGCGCTGCTGCCGCCCGGTCGGACGGTGGCGTGTCGATCGTGGCGTTGACTGCGACCCGGCGCGGCCGCTCCGCCATCGTGCCCGCCGTCGAGAAAGTGTCGACACCGGCCGCCGACGTCCATCTGGTGGTGACGGAGCACGGCGTCGCCGATCTGCGCGGCGCCGACGCCGCCGAACGCCGCCGCCGCCTGGCCGCCGTCGCCGCCCCCGAGTTTCGGGACCAGCTGGCGGCAACGTAGCGTTGTAGCCGGGCGAGGCTTGGGGGTGGGGATGGGTGCCATCAGATTCACGCGACGGCAGGTGCTGGCGGCTGCGGCAGCCGCGCCGTTCGTCGCCGGAAAGGTCGCCCGGGCGGCCGACGGCGGGGTCAGCCGGCTGGCGGCGGAGGCGAGCGCCACCAACCCGGCGGACCTGACGCTGGTGGAGCTGCTGCCGCTGCTCGAGTCGCGACAGCTCTCGTCGCTGGAGCTGGTGGAGGCCTGCATCGCCCGGATCGATCGCTACGACCCGGAGGTCAAGGCCTTCAAGCAGACGACGTTCGACATCGGGCTGGCGGAGGCCGTCGCCATCGATGATGCCCGGGCGAAAGGGCGGCCGATCGGGCCACTGGCCGGCATCCCCATCGGGCTGAAGGACATGACCTACACCAAGGAGGTTCCCACCACCGGCAGTTCGAAGGCGATGGAGGGCTACATCCCCGACTACGACGCCACCGTGTGGGCGCGCCTGCAGGAGGCGGGGATGGTGCTGCTCGGGAAATTGAGCTGCCACGAGTTCGCCTACGGCACAGCCAGCCCGCCGACCGTGAACCCGTGGGACACCAAGCGCGGCCCAGGTGGAAGCTCCGGCGGGTCGGGCGCCGCCCTGGCGGCCCGGATGTTGCCGGCCGCGACCGGGACCGACACCGCAGGGTCCATCATCCTGCCGTCGGCCATGTGCGGCACCGCCG
>JAICGL010000749.1 GCA_025923175.1 Acidimicrobiia bacterium | reverse complement strand
TTCCTGGTCAGCGAAGAGGAGTTCGACCAGATCTTCGGGCGGATCCAGGAGCGGAAGATCCCCTACTGGGCCGACCCTCACGCCACCCAGCCCCAGGAGATCAACCACAACGACGGCGGCCGGGGCTGCTACTTCCCCGACCCCGACGGTCACTTGCTGGAGATCCTCACCCGCCCCTACGGCAGCGGCAGCTGACCATGCCGGGGCCCGGGAAGCCCCGGATCGAAGCGGTGCGCGGCGACATCACCCGAGAACAGGTCGAGGCGATCGTCAACGCTGCCAATTCGGCGCTGCGGGGCGGCGGCGGGGTTGACGGAGCCATCCACCGGGCGGCCGGGCCCCGTCTCGCCGAAGCCGGAGCGGCGCTCGCTCCCTGCCAACCCGGCGACGCCAAGGCCACCCCGGCGTTCGACCTCGACCCGCCCGTCCGACACGTCATCCACACCGTCGGCCCGGTCTGGCATGGCGGAGGACAGGGCGAGCCGGGCATCCTTGAGTCCTGCTACCGACGCTGCCTCGAGATCGGCACCGCGCTCGGGGTGAAGAGCATTGCCTTTCCGGCCATCTCGACCGGCGTGTACGGGTATCCACCCGCCCTCGCGGCCGACGTGGCGGTGCAGACCCTCCGGGCGACTCCCACCCGGGTGGAGGTCATCCGGCTCGTCGCCTTCGACGATTTCACCTACCAGCTGTACCTCGACCGGCTGACCTGAAGGCTGTGCTGCACCGCTAGGGCGAACGGCGGCGGAAGCTCGCCAGGCGCAGGCTGTTGGTCACGACCGAGACGCTGGAGAAGGCCATTGCCACGCCGGCGATGACGGGGTTGAGGGCACCGGCGATGGCGAGCGGAATGGCGGCGACGTTGTAACCGAACGCCCAGCCGAGGTTCTGGAGGATCGTGCGGAACGTCCGCCGCGACAGGCGGATGGCGGTGGGCACGCCGTCGAGGTCGGCCGACAGCAGCGTGATGTCGGAGCTCTCAATGGCGACGTCGGTGCCTGATCCGATGGCGATGCCGAGGTCGGCCTGCACGAGCGCGGGAGCGTCGTTGATGCCGTCGCCCACCATGGCCACCACCCGGCCTTCGCCCTGGAGGCGGCGGACCTCGGCCACCTTGTCCTGCGGGAGGACCTCGGCGATCACCTGGTCGATACCGACCTCGCCGGCGATCGCTTCGGCGGTCGGCCGGTTGTCGCCGGTGATCATCACGCAGCCGATGCCCATGGCCGCCAGCTCGGCTACGACGGCGGCGGCGTTCGGCTTCACGGTGTCGGCCACGGCGATGACGCCGCGCGCCGCGCCGTCCCAGCCGGCCAGCACTGCGGTCTTCCCGTCCGCCTCGAGTTGTTCGGCGGCCGTCGCGACGTCGTCGGAGATGACCAGCCCGGCCTCGGTCATGAGCGCCCGGCGACCGACGGCGACGGTGATGCCGTCAACCGTGCCCCTGACGCCATGGCCGGCGACGGCGGCGAAGCCTGCCACCGGTGTCACGGCCAGGCCGTCGGCCCGGGCCCGCTCGACCACGGCCCGCCCGACCGGGTGCTCGGAACCCGCTTCCACGACCGCCGCGAGGCGCAGGAGGTCGGCGGCGTCGACCCCGGTGGCGGGCACGACGTCGGTCACCGCCATGCGGCCCATCGTCAGCGTGCCGGTCTTGTCGAAGACGACCGTGTCGATGCGCTTCGAGCGCTCGAGGACCTCGCCGCCCTTGATGAGGATCCCCATGGCGGCGCCCCGCCCGGTGCCGACCATGATGGCGGTGGGCGTGGCCAGGCCGAGCGCGCAGGGGCAGGCGATGATGAGGACGGCGACGGCGGCCACCAGGCCCTGACCGGGTTCGCCGGCCACCCACCAGCCCGCGAGGGTCAGCGCGGCGAGACCCAGCACCACCGGCACGAACACGCCGGCGATGCGGTCAGCGAGATGCTGGACGGGCGCCTTGGTCCCCTGGGCCTCCTCCACCAGACGGACGATCTGCGCCAGCGCCGTATCGGCTCCGACGGCGGTGGCCCGCACGGTCAGCACGCCGTGGGCGTTGAGGGTGGCGCC
>JAICGL010000748.1 GCA_025923175.1 Acidimicrobiia bacterium | reverse complement strand
GAGGTCGTCGATGCCGAGCAGGTGCTTCACGTCCCCTCCTCCTCCACGCACTCCCAGATCTCGATCCCGTCGTCCCCGTCGATCTCCATCAGGTGCACACGCACGTCCTCGTCCCACTTGGTCGGCAGGTTCTTGCCGACGTAGTCGGCCCGGATCGGCAGCTCCCGGTGACCCCGGTCGACCAGCACCGCCAGCTGCACCGCCCGGGGTCGGCCGAAGTCGACGACGGCGTCCATCGCCGCCCGGACCGTCCGCCCGGTGAAGAGGACGTCGTCGCAGAGGACGACGACACTGTCCTTCACATCGCCCGGCAGCATGGTCGGCCCGAGGGGCGACACCCGCCGGGTGGCGATGTCGTCGCGATAGAAGGAGACGTCGAGCCTGCCGACGGGGACCTCGACGCCCTCGAAGGAGGTGATGGCCTCGGCCAGCCGCTCGGCGACCGCGACGCCTCGTGTGTAGAGACCGACGAGGACGATGTCTCCGGCGCCGTGATTGCGCTCGACGATCTCGTGGGCGATCCGGATGATGGCTCGCTTCAGATCGTCGGCCTCGAAGACACGGGCCCGGAGAAGCCAATGCCCCGGACCCGTCGGGTCAGGGGCAGTCCAAGCAGGGGGATTTCGCAATGTTCGCCTCCGTGGGGACCTCACAGGATCCCCTTCACGGTTACCTCTTGGAAGGTAGCACGACCCGGGCGGGATGGGGCACACCGGCCACGGCTTCCTGAAAGACGGGCGACAATGTCAACGGCCATCGCTACGCTGCGCGACATGTTCCGACGCGCGCTTGTCCCCACCGTCCTCGCCGCGCTGCTCCTCGCCGGGTGTGGCGAGTCGGCCGAGAAGCTCTCTCCCCAGGAGGCGGTGCGGGAGGCAGCCGAAACGACCGCGGGGCTGAAGGAAGGGTCCTTCAAGTTCAGCGTGGTCGGGTCCGAGGAGGGCATCAACGCCGTCTTCAACGAAGGCGCGCCGCTCACCGAGGAGGACCGGGAGGGCCTGAACCTCCTCCGCAACGGGCACATCGTCTTTTCGACCGGAAACGGCAAGTTCGGCCTCGACGTCAAGGCCGGCGATCTGGACCACGCCTTCGAGCTCCGATACGTCGACAGCAAGCTCTACGCCCGGGCCGACGTCGCCGGGCTGGGGAAGCTGTTCGACGCCACGCCCCAAGAGATCAACCAGACCGTTCAGGCGATCTCCTCCCAGCCAGGGCTCGAGTTCATCGCCGCCGCCGCCGCCGGGAAGTGGATCCAGGCCGACTTCACCGCGTTGAAGGGGACGTTCGACGACCTGGTCAAGGGTCTCCAGGAGTCGACGGGCGGATCGCTCCCCGGGTCGGGCGGCACCCAGCCGGCCGACAATGAAGCGGCTGCCCTCCGGGACGCCTTCGACAAGGTGTTCAACGAGAACGTCGCCATCGAGAAGCTTGAATCCGACAGTGTCGGCGACCACTACGTCGCGAAGGTGACGTCGCTGCGCACCTTCTACAGCCAGCTTCTTCCGACCATCCAGCAGTACGTGGACCGCCTCCCGAACGCAGACCAGTTCCCCTCCGCCGACCTCATCCCCGACAAGCCGGGTTCCGTCGACGTGTGGGTCAAGGACGGCCGGCTGTCACGGGTCGAGCTCGACATGGCCCAGTTCTCTGAGCCGCCGTCGAACGCCGGGCGGGTGGCGATCCGCCTCGACATCAACCGGGAGGCTCCCGAGCTGTCCGCTCCGACCGATGCCGTGACGGTCGACCTCGCGGGCATCATCCGACAGTTCGTCGGCCAGTTCGGCCAGTTCTTCGAAGGCTTCGGCCAGGGCCTGTCCAGCTACGACTGACGGGCTGACCGGCTGACGGCCTACTCCGGCCGGTAGGCGGCTCCGTCGCCCAGGGCCGAGTCGCCGGTCGTGCCACCCCACACCAGCATCTCCTGGCCCGTCCAGACGGCGGTGTGAATGACGCGGGTGCCGAGCGGGCCGGTGGCGAACGTCTGCCAGCGGTCGGCGACGGGGTCGTACGCCCCGCCCTTGACCGGCGGAGGCCCGTCGCTTCCGGCGCTG
>JAICGL010000747.1 GCA_025923175.1 Acidimicrobiia bacterium | reverse complement strand
GGTGATCTCGACGTAGACGCTGACGCCGATCCCGAGGGCGAGGCGGTCGCCCCGCTCCCGGCGGGCCTTCTGCTCGGCCCGCAGCTCGTCGTAGCCGGCCAGGCGGACGACCTCGTCGAGGGCCCGTCCGTAGTCGCCGACGTCGTAGGTGGATCCGGTGGCGGTCGTGTGGGGTTCGTCGAAGGGCGGGATGAGGTTCCGGCGTCGGACCTCGACGGGGTCGAGGCCCAGTTCGACCGCCACCATGTCGACGGCCCGCTCGAGCAGGGCGGCGGCCTCGGGCCGGCCGGCGCCCCGATAGGCGCCGACGGTCGTGGTGTTGGTCACAGCCGTCGACACGCGCACGTCGATCTTGGGGATGGCGTAGACACCGGACGACATGTTCCGGGTGAAGCTCGGGAGGGCCACCCCGATCGCCGGGTAGGCGCCGACGTCGCCGATGATGTGACCCCGCAGGCCGACGATGGTGCCATCGGACTTCACGCCGATCTCGAAGTCCTGAATCTGGGCCCGGCCGTGGACCATCGAGATCATCGACTCCGACCGGGTCTCGACCCACCGCACCGGCCGGCCGAGCCTGCGGGCGGCGACCGCGATCACGGGGTACTCGGAGTAGACGCCGATCTTCGCCCCGAAGCCCCCACCGACCGCCGGGCAGGCGACCCGGATCTTCTCCTCGGAGAGACCGAGCATCCCGACGAGCGGACCTTTGACGGCGAAGGGGTGTTGGTTCGACACCCAGAGGGTGAGGTGGTCGTCGGCTTCCGGCACGGCCGCGGCGGCGTGGACCTCGAGGGGGACGGGCGCCAGTCGCTGGTTGCGGATCCGGCCGCTGACGACCGTGTCGGCATCGTCGAAGACGTCGGGGATCCGGCCGAAGTCGAACTCGGCGGCCAGGTTGGTGCCGGCCTCGGGGAAGAGCAGGGGCGCCCCGTCGGTCAGCGCGTCCTCGGCGTCGGCCACCACCGGCAGCGGGTCGTAGTCGACGATGACCTCGCCGGCGGCGTCGACGGCCTGCTCGGCCGTCTCGGCGATCACCACGGCGATGGTCTGCCCTACGAACCGGACCGTGTCGCCGGCCAGCGGCGGTCGGCTCATCATCGAGGGGGCCATGGGGAAGGCCGGGATGTCGGGGAGGTCGAGGTCGCCACCGGTGTAGACGGCCACCACGCCGGGCATCTTGGCTGCCTCGGCGGTGTCGACCGACTCGAGGCGGGCGTGGGCCATGGTCGACCGCACGAAAACAGCGGTCAGGACGCCCGGCAGCTCGAGGTCGGCGACGTAGCGGGCGCCTCCCAGGAGGATGCGGGGATCTTCGACGCGCAGCACGGGGTGTCCGAGGATGGAGGTGCCTGTCACGCCGGGCAATCTAGGCGCGGGCAGTACCTTGCTTCCTATGCCGAAGTCGTCCAGCGGAGCCGGGAGCGCCGACGGGAAGTCCCGGGACCGGGTGGCCATCTCCAACCGGCGCGCCCGGCACGAGTACTTCATCCTCGACAGCTACGAGTGCGGCATCGCCCTCGTCGGCTCCGAGGTGAAGTCGATCCGTGACGGCCGGGCCAACATCGGCGACGCCTACGCCCGTATTGAAGACGGCGAGGTCTGGCTGTACGCCATGCACGTCTCGCCCTACCCGTTCTCTCGCATCGGCCACGACCCCACCCGCCGGCGCAAGCTCCTCCTCCGCCGCAGCGAGATCGACCGCATCATCGGGAAGCTCAACGAGGCCGGCCTCACGCTCGTGCCCCTCAAGGTCTATTTCCAGCACGGGCTGGTGAAGATCGAGCTCGCCATCGTCCGGGGCAAGCGTCAGTGGGACAAGCGCCAGGCGATGGCCGAACGCGACGCCAAGCGTGAGACCGACCGGGCCCTCCACGCCCGGAACCGGGGCGGAGAGTGACGCTGTAACATCGAAGGCTTACCTGAAGTGCAACACAACCAGGGGGTGCTTGGTTTCGATTCTGAGATTCGATGCAGGTGAAGCGAGCCGAGGGACCCCGGGGTCCTCGTTAAAAATCCGGGACAAGCAACAAATGCCAACGACAACTTGGCTCTCGCTGCCTAGTTAG
>JAICGL010000746.1 GCA_025923175.1 Acidimicrobiia bacterium | reverse complement strand
GTCCGCCCGCTGCGGGGGGCCGGCTCGCAGCTCATGCTGCTCGACGCCCTGGCCCGCCTGGAGCTCGACCGCAAGCCGCTGTCCGAAGTGATCATGCGGCTGGTGACCAACGCCCGGCGTGACGCCCACAACGTCCTGATCACGCCCCGGCTCGGCCAGACCGAAGCGGCGCAGCTCAAGCTGCTGCTCAACACCGGTGTCTCCGTCCTGGTCGTGGCCCTGCTCTGGGACGACGACAACAGCGAGACGATGGGGACGGCCGCCGCCCTCGGCTGCCAGGTTGTCGGTCTGCACCCCGGGCAGGATCTGTCCACTGCTCTGTCCCGGGACATGGGCGCCGGGAGCGGCAGGCGGTGATCAGGCCGTGACGCCGTCCGAACTCGAGGCCCTCGAACACGACGTCCTCGAGCACCTCGCCGAGGAAGAAGGCCACGTCGAGGCCGACCTCGAGGAGGCCGCCGACCGCGCCTCGATCCCCGACGAGGATCCGGATCGGTCGCCGCTGCGCCTGGCGGTGGCCATGGCGTTCCCGGCCATTGCCGCCGCCATCATGGCGGGCGGCGTCTTCATCGGTTTCGAGGCCCGCATCTACGCCGCGGTGGCGGCGGCGCTGGGTGTGGCGCTGGCGGTGTGGGCGTCCCGGTTCCGGTCGCCGGTGGCCAGCAACGCCGTCATCATCGGCGGGCTGTTCGGCATCGGCCTGCTCATGGTCGTGCCGTCGGGGCTCGGCAACGTCGCCTCGGTCGGGCGTCTGGCGTCGCAGGCGTCGTCGTCGGGTGACGTGCTGCGCCCGCCGGTGGAGCTGACCGCCGGCTGGCAGGCCATCCTCGGCTGGCTGCTGGGCATCGTCGGCTTCGCCGCCGCCTGGGTCGCCATCGTCGTCAAGAAGCCGTCGTTCGGGCTGCTGCTGCCGCTGCCGGTGGCGGCCATTGCCGGTATCTCCGTCCCCGACTCCGACCAGGTCGCCAGCGGCCTCGCTGTGCTGGTCCTCTTCGCCATCGGCCTCGGGATGCTGTCGGGGTCGCAGATGGGCGGCGCCGACGAGCAACTCCCGCCGGGCTACGAGGCCCGCAGGGCACTCCGGGCGCTGCCGCTGCTGGCCGTCGTCACCGTCGGGTTGTACTTCCTGGCCCAGACCGACTTCCTCTTCCCCAAGCCCGCCATCAACCCCGCCGAGCAGCCGCAGAAGCCCAAGACGGTGCCGCTGTCCCAGGTGGAGGACCGGGTGCTCTTCAGCGTCGAGTCGCAGCTGTCCGGGCCGTGGCGGGTCGGCAGCCTCGACGAATACGACGGCAAGGACTGGCGGCTCCCGGCCTTCTCGCAGACCCGGCTGGCCGACGTGCCACGCGACGGTGTGGTCAACAAGGACCTGGCGCCCGGGGTGCGGGCGACGTTCACCATCGCTGGTCTCGGCGGCACCGTCCTGCCCGGCCTGCCCAACACGGTTGGTGTGGTGGCTGAAGGGCCGAAGTTGGCCTACGACAGCCGCAGCGGCGCTCTGCGGGTCGCGCAGGGCCAGGTTCAGGCGGGGTTGCAGTACACGGTGGCGGCAGCGGCGCTGCCCAACGTGGAGGACCTCCGCAACATCACCGAGCCCCCGCCGGCCGACGTTGCCCGCTTCAGCGAGATCCCGCCGGCGCCGCCGGCGGTGGCCGACCTGCTCGACAAGGCCCCGAAGACGTCGAAGTGGGACACGTTCGACTTCCTCCGCACCTACGTCCTCTCCAACGTGACGGCCACCGGCACCGGGTCGCCGAAGAGCGTCCCGCCCGAGCGGATCCAGGACATGCTGGCCGGCTCCAAGGAAGGGACGCCCTACGAGATCGTCGCCGCCCAGGCGCTGCTGGCCCGGTGGGCCGGAATCCCGTCCCGCATCGGCTACGGCTTCGACGGCGGCGAGGTCGCCGGTGAAGCTGCCGAGGGAGCGCCGAACAAACTCGACGTGCGGCCCAAGAACGGCGCCAGCTTCCCCGAGGTCTACTTCCCCAAGTACGGCTGGCTTCCGGTCATCGGCACGCCGACGAAGGCCAAGCCGACGGTCGGCTCCGACCCGTCCACCCAGCGGCAGGAT
>JAICGL010000745.1 GCA_025923175.1 Acidimicrobiia bacterium | reverse complement strand
CGGATGCCGGTGCAGGAGAGACAGGTGTCTCCGTAGCCGGAGCAGGTCTGGCCCATGAAGAAGCCGCGGCCGATGCAGGAGGTGTGGTCGGCCAGCAGCTCGGCGATGTCGGCGTACCCCTCGGACGTGTTGTCGAACCCGCCGCCGTCGTTCTGGTCCATGCCGTGGCCCCACTCGTGCTGGACCACGCCCGTGACCTCGCATGTGTTGTTGCAGCCCGTGGGGCTGGGCGCCGTGGCGCGGAACATGTTGAGCTGCCCTGCGCTCCAGTTCGCGTTGCAGGTGCTGTTGACGTTCGCATTGACCTGCGTCTGGGTGGTGTTGAGCCACGTGTTGGCGGGCATCCAGGCGCGGGCGTGCTCCTTGGCGCGGTTGGCCGACCAGAAGCAGGCGCGGGAGGCCTTGGTGTCGCCGGCGCTGTGACCCGCCACGACCGTGCAGTTGGTGTCGGCGGGCGCGGCTCCCATCCCCAGGTCGATGTCGGCGCCACAGATCGAGGATTCACTGATGGCACCGCAGGCGTCGCTGATCCGGATCGTGGGGCTCTGGAGCTGGGTGACGGCCGTCGAGCCCAGGGGCGTGCAGTTGAAGATCCCCATCGAGCTCGAGGTCACCGCGGGGGCTCCACCGATGGAGACGTTGGCGAAGGGCATGGGGAAGTTCGGCTGCTCGCAGCCGCTGGGGCAGATCTCGTCCGTGGACTCGGTGTGCACGCCTCCCTTGACCTGGGCGTAGCGCACGTCGTCCTGGAAGGACTCCATCTTGCCGGTGTGGGCGTTCACCATGCCCACCCAGATCCCCGGGTCGCCGGCCACCTGGAGGACGATCCGCCAGACCAAGTTCGAGGTGTAGCCGCGCCCGACCTCGCCGGCGTAGACGCTGCTGAGCGCCTCCCCGCCCTCGGCTCGCGCGGGCAGGATGCGCAGGACGGGCTCGGCCATCAGCCGGGCGCCCGTCCGGTCCTGCAGGCCCATGAACGCCATCATGGTCTCGATCGCGAGGGGGGCGTCCAGGGTGGGGGTGGTGTCCACGTCCACCGTGGTCCAGCGGGAAGACCCGACGGACACCAGGTTGCCGTGGCCGAGGATGAACTGGTAGCGGTCCCCCTCGACCTCTACCCCGTTCACCGCGCGCCGGAAGGCAACGTGGAAGGACTTCGTGCCGAAGGGCCCCGAGGCGTCCCGGTCGAGCACCAGCTCGGCGTCCTTGGCCAGGAAAAGCTCGCGGTGGTCGGCGAGGAAGGTCCGAAGCGAGGTCTCCAGGTCGCGGAGCGTGGCTTCGCTGGCCTGCTCCCCCTGGGGAACGGGAACCGGCCACTTGATGCCCGGGCCCTCGACCAGCAAGGGGGCGCCCGAGCGGGCGTCGATCTGGACACGCCAGGAGCCCTGGAACCGGCTGGAAAACCGCTCCCAGCCCGCGCGCAGGCCGTTGCCTGCAGGAAGGCTGTCGAGAGGGACGCTCGCGTGGTCGGTGACCAGCGAGGGGTCGGCGATGCTCAGGTCCTCGAACCGGCCCTTGTCCTGCTTGAGGCCGAAGGCAAAGGCGCCGCCCCCGGCGGCCAGGAACACGACCACCGCCAACCAGGTCTTCAGATTTCGCAAGGTACCCCCCCCGAGGTGGCCGGGACCGGTCCACCCTTCCCAGACGAAGGCGGAAATCTACCGCGAAGAGACGGCATAACCTAGCCCTGTTTCATTGGGTGGAAGGCAAAGAAAGCGGTTGAAACGGCTGGGGTCTCACCGTACTGTCCCGGGCACGTCGGCCCGCTCGTCCAGGCCCGGTTAGGCCTCATTCACGGAGCGGAGAGCCGGCGGGTATTCGCGCCCAGCGCGAGGGGGGGGTTCATGATCGTACGGCCACTCCGTGGGAGGACGGCCTTCTGTCGAACGACTCTGTGCTGTCTCTCCATTCTCTTTGCCCTGGTGGCGACGACCTCGGTCGTCGCGCAGTCCAAGCCAGCGGACGACCCGGCGATGATCGGCCCCGAAGGCTTGCAGAAGCCGCGACTGCTGCAGGCCGAGCGGCAGTCACCGACGGTCCACCCCATGGTGGTGCCGGTGGAGGACACGTGCGCGG
>JAICGL010000744.1 GCA_025923175.1 Acidimicrobiia bacterium | reverse complement strand
GCTGCCCGTATCGGTTCCGGTTCCCTGCTCCGTGACCGCCATGAGGCCCCCTTTCCTCTGGTTCCCCCGTGAACGCGGCGGAAACTACCGACGCACCGGCCGGTGATACAAGGGCAACTGTTACCTACTCGGGTACCTAGTAACGTCCCCCGGATGCAACTGGTCGTGCCGGCGGTCTTCGACGAGTCGTTTCTCGACGACACGGCCGACGTGCCGATCACCCACCTCTACGGATCGCTGCCCGACGACCCGAGCCTGCGGGAGAGTGGCTGGCTGCCGAAGACCGATCCTGACGGCCTGGCCCGCTACGTGGCCAGGGCGAAGGATCAGGGGCGGGGTTTTTTCTACGCCCTGAACGCCGGCTGCCTCGGCAACGAGGAGTTCACGTCGGAGGGGCAGGCCTGGCTGGTCGAGCGGCTCGGGTGGCTCGTCGACATCGGCGCCCAGGGCGTCGTCCTGGCCAATCCCTACCTGGTGGCCTTCGCCAAGGCGCGCTTCCCTGATCTCCAGGTGGCGGTGTCGACGGCGGCCTGCGTCGATTCGGTCGACAAGGCCGAGTATTTCGACCGCCGCGGCGCCGACGTCCTCTACCTCCCGGAGTACGTCAACCGTGACTTCCGCCTCCTGAAGGAGCTCCGCAAGCGCATCTCCTGCCGGCTGATCCTGCTGGCCAACGTGGGGTGCCTTCTCCACTGCTCGTTGCGGAACTTCCACATCCAGGCCATCTCCCACTCGGGTAAGGCCCAGCAGCTCGGGGCCTACGTCGACTACTCGCTGATGTGGTGCACCTCGGAGAAGACCCGCGACCCGGGGCTGATGCTCAAGTCGCCCTGGATCCGGCCGGAGGACCTCGGCGTCTACGAGGCCATGGGCTACGACGAGTTCAAGCTGGCCGGCCGGGACATGGACCGGCCCTGGGTCGAGCGGGTGACCCGGGCCTACGCCGCCCGCCGCCACGACGGCGACCTCAACCAGCTGATCCTCGGCTTCGACCAGATGGAGCCCTTCGGCAACGTCCCCGTCCGCATCGACAACCGGAAGCTGGACGGGTTCATCGACTTCTTCCACAAAAAGCACGACTGTCGCCTCGGGTGTCGCGACTGTCACTACTGCGATGACTGGGTGGAGACGGCGGTGCGCTTCGAGGGTGACGCCCTGGCCTACTCGGGCCGGATCACCCGGACGCTGGCCCGCTACGAGCAGGGCGCCTTCCGGCACAGGAGCGGCTTCTAGCGGATCTCCCGCTCTGAGACCACAGGGGTCACTCCCTTCATCATGAGCGGCAGGGTGCGGGGGAAGCGCACCTCGACCTGCACGCCGAAACGGTCACCGAGGTGCCGGACCAGCACCTCTTCGAGCGCAGCGGTCGATCCGTCCTCCGGGGCCTGGAAGAGGAGGCGGAGTCGCCCGGCGGCGAGGCCCTCGGTGGAGATGGCGAATGAAGCACCGGCGAGGTCGGGCCGCTCCTCCTCGATCGCGGCCTGCACGTCGTAGGGCAGCCAGCGCCGCCCCGCCAGCACGAACTCGTGCTCCGCCCGCCCCAGGATCTTGAGCCGGGGCGACGGAAGCCCGCAGGGGCATGGCGCCGGGTCGAGAGTGCCGATGTCGCCGCCGTCGTAGCGGATGTACATCGAGCCCCAGGGCACCATCGTCGTGTGGACGACCCGGCCCCGCCCGCCGCCACCGGGCGTCGTATCCGGGTCGAGGACCTCGACGTGGCAGGTGTCGGGGACGACGTGCAGGCCGGGGGCGGCGCCGCACTCAGCGGCGAGGAGGTTCTCGCTGGATCCGGCGAGCTCGATGACGTGGGCGACGCCGGTGGCGGCCCGGAGGTGTTCCCGCATCCCGGCGGTGATCGGCGCTCCGGTGACGACGAGCCGTTCCACGCTCCCGAAGACGTCGGCGGCCGCCAGGCCCTGGCGGCGCCCCTCGGCCAGAAGGGAGAAGGCCATCGGCAGGAACAGGATCAGGAACTTCGGCCGGAAGCGGCGCACCGCTTCGAGGATCCGGTCGGAGAAGCGGGGCAGGTACGTGCCGCTCACCACCACGCCGGGCAGGCCGAGCTGCTCGACGATGTAGCTCTGGACGGC
>JAICGL010000743.1 GCA_025923175.1 Acidimicrobiia bacterium | reverse complement strand
GGAGCTTGGCTTCGGTCTCGGCCCATTCGGCGTCGGGGTCGGAGCCGGCGACGATGCCGGCACCGGCGACCAGGCGAGCCCGGGGGCCGTCGAGTTGGGCGCCGCGCAGGGCCACGGCCCATTCGCCGTCGCCGTTGGCGTCGACCCAGCCGACAGGGCCGGCGTAGAGGCCGCGGTCGAAGCCTTCGAGGTCGGCGATTGCGGCCAGGGCTTCGGGGCGGGGCAGCCCGCCGACCGCCGGCGTCGGGTGCAGCCGGCCCGCCAGGGCCAGCGCCGACGGGACCGGGTCACGCAGCACGCCGCTCACCCGGGTGGCCAGGTGCGAAACGGTGGGGAAGCGGATGACGTCGGGTTCGCCGGCGGTCGGCGGCCCAGCGCACACCGGCGCCAGTGCCGACACCACCGCTTCGACGAGGAGGCGGTGCTCCTCCGCTTCCTTGACGGAGCGGCGCAACCCGGCAACCAGCGCCTCGTCCTCTTCCGGGGTGTCGCCCCGCCGCACCGTGCCCGCCATCGGGCAGGAGGACACCTCGGTGCCGCGCCGGCGGATCAGCAGCTCGGGGCTGGCGCCGACGAAGTCGCCGGCGGCATAGGTGAAGCACGACGGATGACTCCGGCGGAGACGGTCGAGGATGACCCGGCGGTCGAACTGCCCGTCCGCTTCGACGACCAGCTCCCGGGCGAGCACCACCTTGCGGACCTCGCCTGCGTCGATGGTGGCGAGGATCCGCCGGACCGAGTTCGTCCACTCCGCCCGGCCGGGTGCTTCGTGCAAGGCGACGTCCGCACCGGGCCCTGGGGTGGCGCGATGCCCGTTCATCACCTTCGCCGTTCGGCCGGATTCGCTGCCCGGCGTCGCGACATGGTGGCCGTTCGCAGCGCTGCTTGGAACGCCGGTATCGCGGCCGCCCGCCGGGCCGATCGTCGTGAGCCATCCACTTCCGTCGGCACGGCGCGTCACGATCAGCGCCGGTACCACCAGCGAACCGGTGGTGCGGTCGTCGAAGGGCAGCGCGCCGACAGCGATCGGGCCGGCGCCGGGCACGCAGTTCTCGCCGGCGGGGGACGGGCCGTCGACGGTGATCGATTGCAGCGCTTCGGCAACCATGTCGGCCGCTTCCGCCAAACGGCCCGGCCCGGAATTCACCGGGAGGCGGGCGGCGACGCCCGCGGTGACGAACCCGGCCCCCGACCGGATCCAGGCGAACCCGTCCTGGCCGATGACGTCGAGCAGATCGTCGACTTCGCCCGGAGCGAATACCCGGGTGCGGCTGACCAGGTTGTGGAGCGCAACCGCGCCGGCGGGTGCGGAGGTGGGGGCGGCAGAGCCGGCGGTCATGAGCGGGTTCCTGTCAGGAGTTGGGCGATGCCGCCGGACAGCGGGTGGCGCTCGACGGCGGTGAAGCCTGCCGCGGCGATCAGCGCCAGCAGTCCCGGGGTGGGGGGGAGATAGGCGACCGAGGCCGGGAGGTAGCGGTAGGCGGCACTGGCTCGCTCCCGGGGGGCGCCGGAGCGGGCGGCGACCAGCCCCCCGACGAACGGCACGACCTTGCCGAACCACACCTGATGCCCGACGCGCAGGACCGGGTTGGAAGGGGCGTCGACTTCGAGCAGCGCGATCCGCCCGCCGGGCCGGAGCACCCGGGCGCACTCGGCGAGAACCGGGGGGAGCGCGGCGAAGTTCCGGAGCGCAAAGCCGCACACGAGCCCGTCGACGCCACCCATCCGGACGGGCAGGGTCAGCCCGTCCCCACGGACGAGCGGAGCCGTCGTCTGCGCGGCGGCGAGCATGCCGGCGGAACGGTCGACGCCGACGGCGCTCAGGCCGTGACGGGCGAGCTCGAGGCAGAGGTCGCCCGTCCCGCAGGCGAGATCGAGCACCACGCTTTCGGGCGGGAGGCCGAGTGAGAGGACGGTGCGGCGGCGCCAGCCCACATCGAGCCCGAGGGAGATCACCCGGTTGGTCACGTCGTAGCCGGGGGCGATGGCGTCGAACATGGCGTCGACCGCGGCCACCTTCTCGTCGCCGGTGGGCAGCGGCTCCGGAGCCCGCAACGTGCGCGGCCTCACGACGGCACCGACTCCAGGCGGCGCGCGGCCTC
>JAICGL010000742.1 GCA_025923175.1 Acidimicrobiia bacterium | reverse complement strand
TCCTCCCAGCCGTCCGGGTCGAGCCACCGGAACAGGTCGCGGGTGCCGTCGTCCCAGGACCAGCGCAGGTTGTACGCGATGTCGTGCAAAGGAGCCAGCGGCTCGGGGAGCCGGGCCCGGACGGTAAAGCTCTTGAGTGCCCTCACGGCCCTGACGCTAGCGAACCTGTGGAGGGCCCGGCGCAGAGCGTTTGCGACTGGGCTGGAGTGGTAGACCAGTACAACGTGACTGATCGCATTGTCATCGAAGGAATCCGCCCGTCCACCCCCAGCGGATACCCGGCCAAGGCGGTGGTCGGGCGGCCGGTGCGCATCACCGCCGACGTCTTCCGCGACGGGCATGACATCCTCGCGGCCCGCATCCGCTGGCGGCGGCGCAACGGCGCCAAGGGCAAGTGGACGACGACGCCCATGCACCCCCTGGGCAACGACCGCTTCGAGGGGATCATCGAACCCTCCGAGCTGGGCGCCCACGAGTTCGTCATCGAGGGGTGGACCGACCGGCTGGCCACCTGGCGGCACGAGGTGTCCGTCAAGCTCGCCGCCGGGCAGACCGTCGAGCTGGAGCTCGAGGAGGGTGCCCGGCTCCTCGAGGAGGCGGCCGAGCGGGTCCCCCGGGCCGACCGGGCCCGGTTCACGACCGCCATCCAGTCGCTGCGCAACATCGAGGGCCCGGCCGAGTCCCGCCTGTCGGGCGCCCTCGACCCGTCGTTGGTGGGGATCCTCGACGAGCTGCCCGACCCCGCCGACCTGGCGGCATCCGAACCCAGGGTGTTGTGGGTCGACCGGGAGCGAGGTCTCGTCGGCGCCTGGTACGAGCTGTTCCCCCGCTCCTACGGCGGGTTGGCCGGCGCCACCGAGCGCTTACCGGCCGTGGCCAACATGGGCTTCGACGTGGTATACGTGCCGCCCGTTCACCCGATCGGGCGCAGTTTCCGCAAGGGCCGCAACAACACGCTCGAGCCCGGTCCCGACGATCCGGGCAGCCCCTGGGCCATCGGCGCAGCTGAGGGCGGTCACCTGGAGCTGCATCCCGAGCTGGGGACGTTCGACGACTTCGACGGCTTCGTGGCCAAGGCCCGCAGCCTCGGCATGGAGGTGGCGCTCGACTACGCCCTCCAGTGCTCCCCTGAGCATCCCTGGGTGAGCGAGCACCCGGAGTGGTTCCACCACCGGCCCGACGGCACGATCAAGTACGCCGAGAACCCTCCCAAGAAGTACCAGGACATCTACCCGATCAACATGTGGCCGGCCGACGCGGCCTCTCGCCAGGCCCTCTGGGACGCCTGCAAGGAGGTCCTCGAGTTCTGGATCGGGCACGGCGTCCGGATCTTCCGGGTCGACAACCCGCACACCAAGCCGTTCGCCTTCTGGGAGTGGGTGATCCGCGAGATCCAGGCGAAGCACCCGGAGATCCTCTTCCTGGCCGAAGCGTTCACCCGGCCCAAGCTCATGGCCCGCCTGGCCGAGGTGGGTTTCACGCAGAGCTACACCTACTTCACGTGGCGCAACACCAAGGCCGAGCTCCGCGAGTACTTCGAGGAGGTGGCCCTGGGCCCGAAGGCCGACTACATGCGGCCCAACTTCTGGCCCAACACGCCCGACATCCTCTCGGGCATCCTGCGCGGCGGCGGCCCCGGTGCCTTCCGGCTGCGGCTCGTGCTGGCCGCCTGCTCTGTCCCGTCGTACGGCATCTACTCGGGCTACGAGCTGTGCGAAAACCAGCCGATGTCCGACGCCAACGAGGAGTACTTCGAGTCGGAGAAGTACGAGATCAAGCAGCGTGACTTCTCCCAGCCGGGCAGCCTGGTCCCGTTCGTGTCCCGCATCAACGACATCCGCCGGCGCCACCCGGCGTTCGCCGAGCTCGGCAACATCTCGTTCCACCATTCGACCAACGACCAGATCCTGTGCTGGTCGAAGGTGGACCGGGCGGCCGACGACGTCATGCTGATGGTTGTCAACCTCGACCCCCACAACACTCACGAAGACACGTTGTCGCTCGACCTGCCGGCCCTGGGCTTCGACTGGAACGAGACGTTCGAGGCTTTCGACGAGCTGACCGGGATGACGTTCATCTGGACGGGCGCACACCCCTACGTGC
>JAICGL010000741.1 GCA_025923175.1 Acidimicrobiia bacterium | reverse complement strand
TGAGCCACATTCCTTGTCCCACAAGGGTCCTAGAGGCTGTATCGGCGGAATTTTTCTCACGTCTCCCGGGGTCGCGACGAGTGGCGAAAACCGTTGTGGCGTAAGGGTTTTCGCCGCTCGAGGGCCCAACTCTCCTTGTCCTGCCTCAAAATGGGTGCTTGACGAACCCGCGTTTGTGGGTTCTGATTCCACGTTGAAGCAGCCGTTAACTCGGGAGGTCGTAGTGAACAAGTCCCAGCTGGTGGACAAGATCGTCGCAGACACCGCTATGGGCAAGCGAGACGTTGAGAAGGTCATCGGCGCCTTCATCGACACGGTGCAGCAGTCGGTGAAGAAGGGTGAGAAGGTTTCCCTCCCCGGTTTCGGCGGCTGGAGCCAGACGCAGCGCAAGGCTCGCACGGCTCGGAACCCCCGTACCGGTGCAGCCGTCCGGGTCCCCGCCGGGAAGGGCGTGAAGTTCACCGTTGGCGCCACCTTCAAGGACATCGTGGCCGCCAAGCGCGGCACCGCCGCCAAGGCTCCGGCGAAGAAGGCTCCGGCCAAGAAGGCTGCTCCGGCGAAGGCCGCAGCGAGGAAAGCCCCGGCCAAGGCCGCTCCGGCCAAGAAGGCCGCACCGGCCAAGACTGCGGCGAGGAAGGCTCCCGCCAAGAAAGCTACGGCCAAGCGCTGAAATCGTGGCGTGACCAGCCCAAATGAGTGAGTGCGGCGCCCCTCGTGGGCGCCGCACCCTTTGTCAGAGCCGGTCGATGCGCTTGAACGGCTCGGCCAGTGACAGGCCCGCCAGAGCACCGGCCTCGGCCGCACGCTGCCGGATCCGATCCTCGAAGACCTTCTCCTCGGCAGCGCGGTCACGGTCGATTCCCATCGTGCTCTCCCACTGGCTCCGATGGGAAAGAAGTGCCGTCAGCTTGGCAGCGAGGAAGCGTTCGATCGTCTCAACGTGATCGACTTCGTCGGCCTCCCATAAGAGAAGACGCGCCGGCCGGTGCGGAGCCAGGCCCTGCTCCGGGAAGAAGTGGGGGTCGCGAGCCGCCACGATGCCCTCCACGGCCAGAAACCCGGCGTGGCGGTGGTCGGGATGGAGGCGGTAGCGCTTCCAGGGGTCATGGCCGATGACGACGTCGGGCCGTGCCTCCCGGATCACCCGGCACACCTCGGCCCGTTCCGCCAGACCGCTGGCCAGCTCACCGTCGACGTGTTCCAGGAAGACGACGTCTCGGGCGCCGAGGGCGTCGGCGGCAGCGCGCTGCTCCTCCTGGCGGAGCGCGATGAGGCTCGCCCGGTCGGCTTTCGGATCCCAGGAGCCCTTCGAGCCGTCGGTGAGGATCAACTCGGTGACCTCGCAGCCCGCTGACGCCCATTTGGCGAGCGTTCCCCCGCAGCCGAAATCGATGTCGTCGGGGTGAGCTCCGATGGCGAGAGCCCGACCCGGAACGGCCAGGTCGACGGTCACGCCTCCACTGCCTGCCGGGTCGAGGTAGCTGGCGGTGGGTCGGCTCATGCGCCGGTGAGCGCACGGAGGCGGTGGGGCTCGTCGATCGGGAGGGAAAGGCCGACGAGGTCCTCCGGCGCGTCGACGTCGCGACCCAACCGCCCGTCGCGCCGCACGCGGAACGCCAGACCCGCAGCCCGGGCGGCGGCGGCGTGGCGGCGGAACGATCCTGGCCCGTAGGCGAAGACGAAGCCGGCGGCGGCCGTCGGCAGCGAGAGGACCGGCGTGCCGTCGTCGCGATGGCAGGGGACCGCCGTCACCACCGGCCGGAGTCCGTCGGCCGCAACCGGAGCCAGGGTGGTGGCGAGCGGCAGGTCGGCGTGGGCCACGACGACGCGGCCGAACCCTGCCGCGGCCGCCCAGCCCAGCCCGGCGACTGCCGCCAGGTCGAGCGTGCCGGGATCGTCGAGCACGGTGAGCCCGAGCGTCGCCGCCCAGCCGCGTACCTCGCGGGCGTTCGACACCACGGCCACCGGCATCGCCCCCGCCGCGGCCACCACATTCTCAGCCATCGCCTGGAGGAGGCCGGCCCGTCGGGCGGGATCGAGCTTGGCGCCAAGGCGCGACTTTCCGCCGTCGAAGCTGCGGATCGGGATGACGACGGCGGCGGTCATTC
>JAICGL010000740.1 GCA_025923175.1 Acidimicrobiia bacterium | reverse complement strand
GCCGACAAGCCCGCCTCCGTCGAGCACGACGTCGACCACGACCAAGCCACAGAAGACGACCACTACCACGGCGCCGTCGACGACAACCACGACACGACCGGCATCGACGACCACCACGAAACAGTCCGGTTCGAGCACAACGACGACTACGTCGTGAGCGCCTTCCCCAGCCACTGCGCATCGACGACGGCGTTGCCCTCGTAGTCGTTGTTGAAATAGGCGTACACGTCGCACCCGTCCGCCAGCCATCCGGCTATCCGTTCGGCCGGGCGGCGGAGCCGGCGGCCGGTATAGCGGCCCCAGTACTTGCGGTTGAGGGCGTCGGGCCCGTGGAAACGGACGTACGTCCAGTCGGTGGTCAGCTCCCACGGATGGTCGGCCAGCATGTCGTGGAGGCAAAGGGCGGCACCGTGGCGGCGCAGCACCTCGAACGTCTCGTCGTGGAGCCACGACGGCTCCCGCACCTCCACCGCCCAGCGGAGATCACCACCCAGGCGGGTGGCCTCGGTGAGGAACTCGTCGAGCCGTTCGGTGTTGCGCTTCCACCGGGGTGGCAGCTGCACGAGTGTCGGCCCCAGCGATGGGCCGAGCCGCCTGGCCCGGTCGAGATGGTTGGGCAGCCACGAGGCGGCGTCGCGCAGCTTCATGCGATGGGAGCCGAACTGGCCGAGCTTGAGGGCATAGAGGAACCCGGGCGGCGCCGCCGCCGCCCACGCCTCCACAGCCTCGGGCGACGGCAGCCGGTAGAAGGTTGTGTTCAGCTCCACCGTGTCGAAGAGCGTCGTGTAATACGGGAACCACTGCTTGGTGGTGAGCTCGGCCGGATACACGACCCCACGCCAGTCGCGGTACAGCCACCCGGAGCATCCCACCCGGGGCTCACCCTTCGTCACAGGGGTAGTTCTGCCCGTCCCGTCAGTGTTCTAGGCCGCCTCGCCCGACCCCCTAGCATGGGGTGCGCATGGCGAAGCTCGGAATAGGTCGAGGCCCCGATTCCGTCCTGCTGCCGTTCTTCTCCCATCAGGTCATCGAATACCTGGCCAGCCTCTACCTGCTGCAGGTCGGCGCCACGATGGGAGGGAAGGTGGCCGTCCCCTGCTACGTGCTGGGGGCGCTGATACTGGCGGCCGCGACCTTCAGCGGCAAGCCGCTGGGCGGCGGACGCCTGCCCCGTTCGATGCACCGCTTCGTCGACCTCGCCCTGCTCGCCGGGGTGGCGGCGACACCGTTTCTCTTCGGCTTCAACGACGACCCGAAGGCTCTCGTGCGGGTTGAAGGGCTGGCGGTGGCGCTGGCTCTGCTCGCCTGGGTCACCAACTACAACCCGCCCCAGCCGGGCCAGGTCAAAGAGATCGCCCGGGAATTCAAGGGTGTGGCGCCCCGGATGGCGGGGCGAGCCGTCGGACGCCGCGCCTCCAAACGACGCCCGCAGCGCTAGCGGGGCCGCCGACCCCCGCGACGGCGCGCCGCGAAGGCGCTGAGCTGGCCGAGCCGGTCAGCGTCCCGCCGCCGGATCACCATCATCCAGATCCAGGCGGTGGGCAGCACGAGCGGGCCCATGATGACGGCGCTCACCAGCGGCGGGAAGGGCGCCGCCATGATGAAGATGGCGGCCACCACCAGCGTGACGAGGAAGTAGCTCCCGAAGGCGCTGTCCAGCCGCTGCCTCTGTGCTTCCGTCGGAACCCGCCGCGGGAGATCGCTCACACAGCGATGCTAGGCGTCGCCTGTGGCGAGCGGCTCGCTCCAGACCTGCGACGACATGTCGAAAGCCGCCAGGGCACCCTGGATTCGATGGGCCAAGCGCTGCTCGGCCGGCGTGAGCGCCACGACCGAACCGGAATCGAAGTGCTCCAACAGGAGCCGCAACACGTTGGCCAGCCTTGCCTGGCGGCCGGCTGTCGCCCCCAACTCGCACGTCATACGGTCCAGCGTCCTCCTGCGCACGTCTTCGCCCCTGAAAACGGTACCGCAGGAACCGGCCGGTCGAAATGATTCCCGCTGCTCAGGTTCACAATCCGTCGGGTCGGTCGGACACCCGCCATGGCATCATGGATCAGGGCCGGCGCCAGAGAGAGGGCGCTGGAGGGAGGGCCCGCCATGCGCCGCTT
>JAICGL010000739.1 GCA_025923175.1 Acidimicrobiia bacterium | reverse complement strand
TTCGCCGCCCCGGGCGGGCCCCTGCCCCACGCCCGGCCGTCCCCTAGTTGATCGCGCCCGTTGCGCGGGCGACGTTGAGGCGGCCCCGGCAGTACTCGCTGTTGGCGCCGCACGGAACGGCGTCGGTGGTGGCGAGAATCCGTTGGACGGCCTGCTCCTTGGTCAGCCCCTGGGCGAGGAGCAGGGCGACGGCTCCGGTCACGTGCGGGGCGGCCATCGAGGTGCCGGCCAGGTAGCCGTACTGGTTCTGCTTCCCCTCGGCCCAGAAGGTGGAGTAGATGTTGTCGGCCTCGCCGGCCGCCTGCCCGCCGGTGCCGCCGGGGGCCACGAGGGCCCACTTGGCGTTGCCGGTGGGGCTGGAGTAGCTGGCCACCGTGTCGTCGTGGCCGGTGGCCCCGACGACCAGGGCATTGATGTCGCCGTACTCGGCGCTGCCGATGCCCGCCCCGAAGAGATCGTCGTTCCCGGAGGCGAGAACGGGGATGGCGCCGCGGGCCCAGGCGTACTCCACGCCGGAGGCGAACTCGCTGCCGAAGGTGGCGGCGACCACGAACACGGCGCCGCCCAGGCTCAGGTTCACGACCTTGGCGCCGTGGTCGACGACCCACTTGATCCCGGCGACGACGTCGTCGGCGTTGGCCGAGGCGCCCTTGAAGACCTTCGCCACCACGAGCTCGGCGTCGGGGGCGATGCCCGCGATGCCCACACCGTTGTCCTTGACGGCGGCGGCGATTCCGGCCACGTGGGTGCCGTGCCCGAAGTCGTCCTGGGCGGACCCTTCGCACTCCAGGGAGTTGCCCCGGGTGTTGATGCACGAGGTCGATTCGACGATGCGGGCGGCGAGGTCCTCGTGGGTGAGGTCGATTCCGGTGTCGACGATGCCGACCCGGATGCCCTTGCCGGTCGTCTTGGCCCAGGCGGCGGGCGCTCCGACGGCGTTGATCGCCCATTGCTTCTCGAAGGACGGATCGTTGGTCGCGTCCGCCGGCGGCGACGAGACGGCGAGCAGAGCGAGCCCGGCGAGCAAGGAAACGACACGACCCCGACGAGTAGACAGCATGCTGGATGGCCCCCGGTCCAGGTCCGTGCTGGCGGCACCGCCAACTCGGACAATCTCTATCTCTCTCGGACAAATGTACCGGCATTTCCATCCATTGCGCCTGCCAGCAGGGCCCACCGGCGGCTCAGGTAACCTTCAGATGGTCGTGGCTGCGGACAACGTCTCGTATCTGGCCGCCCTGGGTGGCGGTGTCGTGTCGTTTCTTTCTCCCTGCGTGCTCCCGATCGTGCCCGCCTACCTGTCGGTGATCACCGGGCTCGACGTCGCCGAGGTGAAAGAGGGCGACCGGAAGCACCTGCCCCGCATCGCCCTGCACACCGGGCTGTTCATCGCCGGGTTCACCGTCGTGTTCGTGCTGCTCGGCCTGACGGCCACCGCCCTGGGCCGGTCACTGCTGCGGAACCAGGCGATGATCACCCGCCTGTCGGGGGTGCTGATCGTGGCGATGGCGCTCTACATGCTCGGCTCGCTCGTGCTGCGGGCCCCCGGGCTGTACCAGGAGCGGCGCTGGCATCCCAACCTGTCCCGCTTCGGGCCCTTCGCCGCACCGATCGCCGGGGTGGCCTTCGGCTTCGGCTGGACGCCGTGCATCGGCCCGGTGCTGAGCGCCGTCCTCGGCAAGGCCGCGACGCAGAGCGAGGCGACCCAGGGGGCCCTCCTCCTGCTCTTCTACTCGGCCGGCCTCGGGATCCCGTTCATGCTCACCGGCCTGGCGTTCGGGCGCCTGGCCGGGGCGTTGGACTGGGTGAAGCGCCACTCCACCGCCATCACGGCGTCGTCGGCGGTGGCGCTCGGCTTCTTCGGGGTCCTGCTGGTGATGAACCGGTTCACCTGGCTCACCGCCAAGCTGCAGGAGGGCCTGTCGGACATCGGGCTCGGCCGGCTCCTGACGCTGGGATGACGAGTTCCCCTGAGACGCCCCCGAACCCTCGGGCGACGCTCGGGCGCCGCCTGCCGCTCATCGTCAGCCTGGTTGGTTTCGTGATCGTGGCCGCCCTGGCCGGGTTCGTGTTGTCGTCCTCCTCCGACGACGGCGACGGGGGGCAGGCGGGCGGGCCGGATGTCGCCGACC
>JAICGL010000738.1 GCA_025923175.1 Acidimicrobiia bacterium | reverse complement strand
CTGAGGTGCCGACCTTCACCGTGACGGTGCCGTCGCTGTGAACCTCGACCGATCCCCACTCCTGGCTGTTGCCGCCGGCGGTGATCTCGACATAGGCGGCCAGCCCGATGCCGAGGCGCATGCGGTCACCCCGCCGGCGCCGCTCGGCCTGCTCCGCCCGGAGCGCTTCGTAGCCCGCCAGGCGCAGCGCTTCGGTCAGGGCGGCGTCGTAGTCGCCGCTGTCGTAGTTGGGGCCCATCACCGACCGGTGCGGAAAGCCATCGGCGGGGAGGAAGTTGCGGCGCCGGATCTCGGCCGGGTCGAGGCCGAGCTCGTCGGCCGCCATGTCGAAGATCCGTTCGAGGAAGGCAGCGGCCTCGGGCCGCCCGGCACCCCGGAAGGCGCCCATCGGCGTGGTGTTGGTGACGACGGAGGCGACGTCGTATCCGATGCGGGGAATGCGGTACGGGCCCTGGGCCATGAGCTTCGTCGTCCAGCCGGCCAGGCCGCCGCCGAAGCCGGCGTACGCACCGCCGTCGCCGATGATCCGGCAGCGGAGCCCGACAATGGTGCCGTCGTTGCGAAGGCCGAGGTCGATGTATTGCACCTGGCCCCGGCCGTGGGGCATGGCCACCATGTTCTCGGAGCGGCTTTCGACCCATTTGACCGGCCGGCCGAGGTGCCGCGCAACTGCCACAGCCACAACGTGCTCGGGCGCCACGATCGCCTTCCCGCCGAACGCGCCGCCGACGTGCGGGGCCACGACCCGCAGCCGGGCGGGGTCGATGTCGAACAGGTCGACGGCCTGCTTGCGCCAGCCGTGGGGCATCTGGGTGGCGACGTACACGGTGAGGTCGTAGCCGTCCTCCGTGCCGGCGTTGCCGGGGATGACGGCGATGGCGTTGCCCTCGATCGGAACGACGGCCATGCGCTGGTTCTCGAACCGACCCCGGACGACGACGTCGGCGCCGGCCAGCGGGTCGCCGTCGCCATCGCGGCTGCCGGAGGCGACGTTGGTGCCGAGTTCCTCGAACAGGAGCGGTGCGCCCGGATCGGTGGCCGCCTCGGGATCGATCACGGCGGGGAGCGGCTCGTAGTCGACGATGACCTGCTCGGCGGCGTCGACGGCCGCAGCCCGGCTCTCGGCGGCCACCACGGCCACGACGTCGCCGACGAAACGGACCTTCCCCTTGGCCAACGGCGGTCGTTTGATCTCGGGATTCACGACCATCATCCCGGGGGCGACGGGGACGTCGAGATCGGCGGCCGTGAAGACCCCGGCCACCCCGGGCATGCCCGCCGCTCCGGTCGTGTCGATCGCCGCAAGCTCGGCGTGGGCCACGGTCGACCGGACGAACACCAGGTGCAGGACTCCGGGGATGTCGAGATCGTCGACGTACTCCGCCCGTCCGGAGAGAATGTCGGGATCCTCGACGCGGGGGACGGCGTTGCCCAGCAGCGAACCATGGGGAGGCATTGCCCGACGAGCCTACGGGCGCTTACCCAACTGGCGTTCCTTTACCGGTAGAGAGCGGAAAAGGAACGCCAGTTCGGCGGGGCGGCCGTAACCTACTTGGGGTTGTGAACCCCTCGTTCTCTGCCCTCTCCGCCCGCCTGCCCGAGCTCATGGCCCGGGATCAGGACCGGCTCCGGCGCCAGCTCGACCGCGCCCGGGGGTTGAAGGACCGCGCCGCCCAGCACGCGATTCTCCAGGAGGTGGCCGCCGCGGTGGAGGCGGCCGAGCAGAAGCTCGCGAATCGGCGGGCCGGCGTGCCCGTCCCCCGCTATCCGGCCGCCCTGCCGGTCAGCGAGCGCAAGGACGAGATCGCCCGCGTCATCGCCGAGCACCAGGTCGTGATCGTGGCCGGCGAGACCGGGTCGGGGAAGAGCACGCAGCTCCCGAAGATCTGCCTCGAGGTCGGGCGGGGCGTGCGGGGCATGATCGGCCACACCCAGCCCCGCCGGCTGGCCGCCCGGGCAGTGGCCGAGCGCGTCGCCGAGGAGCTCGGCAGCGACGTCGGCCAGGCGGTGGGCTACGCCGTCCGCTTCACCGACCGGGTCAGCCAGCGGACCCTCGTCAAGGTCATGACCGACGGCATCCTGCTCAACGAGATCCAGCGCGACCGGATGCTCTTCGCCTACGACACGATCATCGT
>JAICGL010000737.1 GCA_025923175.1 Acidimicrobiia bacterium | reverse complement strand
TAGTCAACAGTGTCTTGATAACCCTGCAGGATCCCTCCATCAGGATCATCGACGACGACGTGGAAGGTCACGATCTCACCCGCCTTCGGAACTTCAGGCGTCACGGTGACCTTGACGGTGAGAGGTTGGTTGGGGCCCGGAGGAGGGTCCCAGACAAGCGGCCCGCATGCGGGATCATGGCTGTTGCGGCACGCCAGGGTGGTGGTCGTAGAGCCCGGAGCCACCGGCTCGGTAGAGGGCGTCCTCGTCGTGGAGCCTGGGACGGGGAGGACGACTGGGGCAGTCGGTAATGGCCTCGAGCCGATGGTCGACGTCGTTGCCGAGCCTGCTATCGACCCCGAGACGGAGTCCGCGGCGCTCGACGTCGATGTGACTGCCGCATCACCAGTGCTGGTGCTGGTCCCGAACGACGTCGACGTATCAGGGCCGCCGGAGACGGTCTCCAGCTTGGTCTCGGAGCGGGACTCGTCGCGGGCAAGGGCTGTGACCATCCCGACCACCAGCAGCAGAGCGCCGAGCAGACCTGCGCCGACCTGTCGGTGTCGGCGCTGTCCCATCGCCTCCGCCTTCGCCCGAGCCCGGGCCAGTAGTTGCTCTTCGGTGCAGGTTGGTACGGCACCGTCATGATCATTCCAGGGCAAGGTTCTCCTCCTGCCACTCAGCGCCGAGACGGGATCGCAGGGCGGTCATCCCCCGGGCAGTGTGCTTCTTGACGGAGTTCAGCGAGATTCCGAGAGACCGGGCCACGTCTGTTTCGGAGATGTCGGCGAGGTATCGCAGGGAGACGACCTCACGCTGGCGGCGAGGAAGTCCTCGAAGCGCAGCGCCGAGGGCTAACCGCAGGCTGACGGCCTCGGCGAGGTCAGGGACGTGGTCGGTCCTCTGGAGCGCCGGCGGATGCCTGCGCGCTCTGTCCACTGCGGCATTGGAGGCGACACGCACGACCCACGCCCGGCGATGGGGCAGGTCTTGGACCCGGTCCCATGAGCGGAGTGCTCGGGCCATCGCCTCCGCCGCGACCTCCTCGGCGTCGTGGTGGTTCCCGAGGATCCGTAGCGCGACACGAAAGGCAGATAGGGCGAGATCGGCGAAAGCCGCTTCGTAGGAGTCCCCGCCGTGTCCGGTCACACCTATGGAACGATTGGGAGGCGGTCGGCGGGTGACATCGGAGGAAGAAACTTCAACAACTCGACGTTCCGGCTGTCGTCAACGACCAGACCCGCGGCTCCAAGATCGTATTACCTCTGAGCACGGCCAAGTGCCGTGGCTCTCGTCCCGCCGCCAAAGGTAGACCTACTCCCTGGGCTCAGAAGGAGCAGTATCGCCGGCGAACTCTGGCCAGTCGATGCCGTTCGCCTGGTCGGGACCGCTCGCCGGCGGCGATCCGACCGCCCTCATCGTGGTCACGTAGCCGGCGTTGTGGGCGATGTGGCGGCGGCCGAACTGCCCTGATTATGGGACGTCGTCGTCGGGACTGCAGCTTCTGACCCCCGCCGCATGGGAGGGCCGCTCGTCGGGTTCAAGTTCCAGGAGCCGGGCGTCGGTTCCTGGGGCGGTTCGACTCCGCCCGGAGCGCGTGGAGGTGGAACTCACCGTGCCGCCGCATATCCGGATAAACGCGCCGTCCCCCAGCACCACGTGGCGACCCGGGCGCTGTTCAGGCCCCTCAGGCGCCGCAGCAGGTCATCATCGACGTCGGAGAACCTCGCGCTGACCTCGGCGGACTGGAAGGCAAGGTCCCATTCGAGGGGCCCGACACAGCAGCTCTCGAAGTCAATCCAGCGAACGCCCTGAGCGGTCAGGACCCGGTTTCCGTCGTGCGGCTCGCCGTGGAGTCGTTGGCGGTCGAGGTCGACTCCGTCGACCTCATCCAGGGCGGCATCGTAGACAGCGCGGAGGAAGCTCCGATCACCTGGCGCGAGCGCGGCCATGAAGGTGTCGTCGTCGAGCGCCAGTCGGGCCCGCATCAGCTCCTCCCGAAACGACGGCACCTTCGTTCGGGTCCTTGCCAGCGCGGCGTGGAGTGCGGCCAGGGAGTGCGACAGGGACCGGTCGGCCGCCCGTGCCTCCACGCCTTCGAGCCGCTCCCACAGGGTGACCACGAAGCCCGTCGGCAGATGCTCAACTGGCTCCAGCCCG
>JAICGL010000736.1 GCA_025923175.1 Acidimicrobiia bacterium | reverse complement strand
CGCCCGCTGTCCAGGCTCAACGGGGGGAGCAGGTCCCATTGCATCTCTGCCGCCAGGCTGAACTTCTGGCTCCGGCGCAGGGCGGTGTAGGCGTCCGTGCACTGCCCCCGGGTCACGAGCAGGGCCGCGACGACCCCGGCGAGGCTGTCGGCCAGGGTGCGGCCGGTCTCGTCCAGGTGGGACACGGTGACGGACATGACACCGAGGCGGGCGGCGCCGTCGACCACCACGCTCCACAGCCGCACGCCGCCGTCGGTCCGCTCCTCCACCTGGCTGGCCGTGGTGAACGACCGTCCGCCGGTCGAGTCGTCCAGGCTGATCGAGGCCGTGGCGGACGATCCGGCGATGGGCACGAGGCGACGCTGCTCGAAGTCGGTCACATACACCGACAGGTCCCGCATGCCGAAGACCGCCACGCGGTGCGCGAGGAACCCTCCGAGCTTGTCCGGCGCCTGGCGGCGGGACTCGTGCAGGAGCGCGGCCACCTGGGCGAACGCGCCCGATGACGACCGCTCGGCGGGCTCATGTTCCGGGATAGAGACGCTGCTGGCCATGGCGGGCACTTTCCCTGAGGCCAACGACGCGCAACCGGGGTCCGGGGCGACGTGCCGGGAAGGCAGCCAAGACGCACAGTTTCCGTGCGCCGTCACCGACGATACACCCTCACACGGACAAGGGCGTCCGGCTACCTCACGCCCGTGAACGTTTTGCGGGCAATGACCATCCGCTGGATCTGGTTGGTGCCTTCGTAGATCTGGGTGATCTTGGCGTCGCGGAACATCCGCTCGACAGGGAACTCCTTGGTGAAGCCGTAGCCGCCGAGGAGCTGGACCGCGTCGGTGGTGACCTTCATGGCCACGTCGCCGGCGAAACACTTGGCCATCGATGCCATGCGTGTCAGGTCGGGATGGTGGACGTCGGCCATGGCGGCCGCCCGGTAGACGAGGCCCCGGGCCGCTTCGATCTCCATGGCCATGTCGGCCACCATGAACTGCAGACCCTGGTAGGTCGTGAGCGACTGGCCGAACGTCTTGCGTTCCTGCATGTAGCTGGCGGCATAGTCGAGGGCGCCCTGGGCAATCCCCACGGCCTGGGCGCCGATGACGGGCCGGGACCAGTCGAACGTGCCCATGGCGTAGTAGAAGCCCTTGCCCTCCTCGCCGACCATGTTCTCGGCGGGGACGCGGACGTCGTCGAAGATCACCTCGCCGGTGGGGCTCGCCCGGATGCCGAGCTTGTGCTCCAGCTTGCCGATGGAAAAGCCGGGCATGTCCTTCTCGACCACGAAGCAGCTGATGCCGCGATGTCCTGCGGAGCGGTCGGTCTTGGCGAAGACGACGTAGTAGTCGGAGATGCCGGCGTTGGTGATCCACTGCTTGCGGCCGTTGATGATCCACTCGTCGCCGTCGCGCTCGGCCTTGGTGGTCATCGCCGCGACGTCGGAGCCGGCCTCGGCTTCGGAGAGGCAGTAGCTGGCCTGCGCCCGTCCTTCGCAGATCGGGGTCATGAACCGCTGCTGGATTTCCTTGGAACCGAAGCGCATGACCGGGGTCATCGCCAGGTCGCAGATCGCCGGTATCAGCGAAGAGGCGGCATCGACCCGGGCAATCTCCTCGATGCAGATGGCCCAGGTGACGTGGTCGGCGGCCGACCCGCCGCAGTCTTCGGGGAACGTCAGACCCATGAGACCCATGGCACTGAAGGCCTCGTGGGCGTGCCAGGGGTACTTGGCCTCCTCGTCGCACTCCGCGGCGTGGGGCGCGACCTTGTCCTCGCACATCTGGCGGACGGCGAGACGAAACTCCTCCTGCTCGTCGGAGGTGAGGAACATGGGGGACTCCTCCTCAGTAGGACTTCGGCAGACCGAGGGAGTGCTGCGCCACGAAGTTCAGCACCATCTCCCGGCTGACGGGCGCGGTGCGGAACAGCCGGGTGATGCCGTACAGCGTGGCCAGTCCGTACTCGGTGGCCAAGCCGTTGCCGCCGTGAGTCTGGATGGCCTGGTCGAGTGCCTTGAGCGACGCTTCGGCGGAGGCATACTTGGCCATGTTGGCCGCCTCTCCGGCGTCGGCGCCCTGGTCGTAGAGCCAGGCCGCCTTCGAGGTCATCAACCGGGCCTGCTCGACTTCGATCTTGGCGAT
>JAICGL010000735.1 GCA_025923175.1 Acidimicrobiia bacterium | reverse complement strand
TGGCGCCCGGGAGCCGAACCGCTGATCTCCTACCGGCTGGCCATGACCGGCCTGTTCAACGGCGCCGACGCCGTGCTGCTGAACGGCGAGCGGGGCATCGTGCTCCAGGGCAAGGACCTCGCCGGCTCGGAGTTCGTCAAGCAGTTCAACGAGCAGTCCAAGGCCAACGAGAACGCCATCGAGCAGATCGGGACGTACGGCTTCCGGATCCTCGAGCCGTCGGTCTACCAGGACCCCTCCGGCCGCTACGTCATCGAGAACTTCGTCGTCAATGGCGGTTTCGGCTTCGCGGCCCGCAAAGACGAGTTGGGCAATTTCCAGGGGATGCGGTTGGCCGCCTCGACGGTCACCGGCCGCATCGCCTACTTCGCCTCCTGAGCGGGGTGACCGGATGACCTCGATGGTCCAGGCCCTCGAACCCCCGTCGGCACAGCCGCAGGACGAGGCACCCGCACTGGTGGCGGTGACGCGTCTCACCAAGTCCTACGGTTCCCGCACCGCCGTCTCCGACGTGAGCTTCGAAGCCCGGCCGGGGGTGACCGGGATCCTGGGCCCGAACGGCGCCGGTAAGTCCACGCTGCTGCGCTGCCTGGCCGGCCTGTCCGGCTGGGACTCCGGAGAGATCCGCATCGGCGGCGGCGACCCGGCCCGGCGGGTGGCGGAAGCCCGTCGTCAGATCGGGTTCATGCCCGAACGGGTGGCCTTCCCCCTCGAGATGCGGGTCTGGCGCTACCTCCGCTACGTGGCCGAGATGAAGGGAATCGCCCGGCGGGAGCGGACCGATGCCGTCGACCTCGTCCTCGCCCGCGCCGGTCTGTCGGCCGCCCGGTCGCGCATCATCGGGAACCTGTCCAAGGGATTCCGGCAGCGCGTCGGGTTGGCCCAGGCGCTGCTCGGCGACCCGTCGGTCCTGATCCTCGACGAACCGTCGGCGGGTCTCGACCCGTTGAACGTCATGGAGTTCCGCGACGTCATCCGCCACTGCGCCCGGAACCGGGCCGTGCTGGTCTCCACCCACATGCTCTCGGAGGCCCGGTTGCTGTGCGACTCCGTCGTCGTGATGAGCGGCGGGGTCGTCGTCTATGACGGCGCCACCACCGACTTCGCCGGGGTGGACTCGACGCTCGACGCCGTCGAGGACGCGTTCCGGAGGGCTGTCCTCGGCGATCTTCCCCCGACGCCGAGGCCGGCTCCCGGAGCGGGACGATGAGCGCCCTGTTCGTGTTGCGGCGGGAGCTGCGGGGCTTCTTCCGCCTGCCGCAGACCTATGGCATCGCCGCTGCCTACCTCCTGATCTCCGGGATCTTCTTCGTCAACATCCTGATCTCGACCGAGGTCGCCGACCTGGCGTCGTACTACTCGAACATCGCCAACACGCTGCTGGTGCTGGTTCCGGTGGTGGCCATGCGGTCCTTCGCCGAGGAGCGGCGCAGCGGCGCGCTCGACATCAGCCTGGCCTGGCCGACGTCGCGGACCGGGCTCGTGCTCGGCAAGTTTGCCGCCAACACACTGTTCGTATGGTTCCTGGCCAGTGTCGTCTGGCTGTACTTCAGCCTCGTCGGCAGCATGGCGTCGATCGAGGGGAGCCGGGCGGGCGGCGGTTACGTCGGGCTGCTGCTCATGTCGATGGCATTTTCGGCGCTGGCCCTGATGGTCTCCGCCCGGGCGGCGTCGACCACTGCCGCCGCCTTCGGCGGGTTCGGGCTGCTGCTGTTCCTGTGGATCCTGGAATACGCCCCGGGCTGGATCGGCGACGGGCTGCGCTCACTCGGGCCGGCCGCCCACTTCGAGGCGTTTCCCCGGGGGATCCTCTACGGCGACGACGTCGCCTACTTCCTCGCGGTGACGGCACTGGGCCTGGGGCTGGCGGTATCGGCCCTCAACCGCGAACGGCCCGGGCGGACGTCCCGCTCCTTCGTCCAGCGCGGTGCGATGCTCGGGCTGGTCCTCGGGCTCGGCGCAGGGGGAACCGCGCTCGCCTCGGGCGTGGACGCCAAGGTCGACCTCTCCTCCGATGCCCGCCACACCCTCACCGACGCCACCCGCAAGGTCCTCGGCGAAGTCCGGGCGCCGATCCGGCTGACGGGCTTCGCCCAGCCCTTCAGCCGGGAGGAAGCAGAGTTCCGCTCGCTGGTGAAGCGG
>JAICGL010000734.1 GCA_025923175.1 Acidimicrobiia bacterium | reverse complement strand
CCCACGACCCGACCGGGGAGCTGGCTGAAGCCGTCCTCGAAGGTGTCGGTGACCGGGCCATTGACGGGGCCGTTCAATCGGAGCCGGCCGGGCGCGCCCGGCTGTGGCGCTACCGGGAGGCCCACACCGAGGCGATCAACGCCGCCGGGGTGCCGGTCAAGCTCGACGTGACCCTGCCGTTCGGGGAGCTGGCCGGCTTTCTCACCGCCGTGTGCACCGCCGTCGACGGGGCCGCGCCCGGGGCACGCTGCGTGCTCTTCGGCCACGCCGGCGACGGCAACGTCCACGTCAACGTCCTCGGCGCCGGGCCGGGCGATCGGGCGGCGGCAGTGGAGGACGCCGTCCTCCGGCTCGTGGCCCGCCTCGGCGGGAGCATCAGCGCCGAGCATGGCATCGGCGCCGCCAAGCGGCCCTGGCTCCACCTCAATCGGAGCCCGGCCGAGATCGACGCCTTCCGGGCCATCAAACGGGCGCTCGACCCGGCCGGAATCCTGAATCCGCATGTGCTCCTGCCGGAGCCGGGGTAGAAGGAGCGCCATGCAGGACTGGGGCATCTCCGACGGGTACCACGACATCGCCGGCCGCTGGATCGACGTGCCGGCCGAGACGCTCGCCGCGATCCGGGCGGCCATGGGTGCGCCGCCCGACCCCGAGGACAGCGCCGACCCGGGCCCGCCGGGCACGTCACCCGGCGACGACCCGGTCGTGTCGTTCCGCCCCGGGCAGGCACCGGCCGGCATCACGGCCGGCGGCCCCTGGGAGCTCCACACCGAGGACGGCGCCGTCCTCACCGTCGAGTCCGACGGGGACCTCCCGCCCGACCTGCCGCTCGGCTACCACCGTCTCCGCCACGTGGGGAACGGTGTGTGGGGGGAGCGGCTGCTCATCGTGTCGCCCGGACGCTGCCACCTTCCGGCGGACTTGCGGACGTGGGGGTGGGCGGCCCAGCTCTATGCCGCCCGGTCGCGGGAGTCGTGGGGTATCGGCGACCTCGCCGACCTGCGCCGCCTGGCCGAATGGTCACGGGGCATGGGGGCGGGCATGTGCCTGCTCAACCCGTTGCACGCCAGCGTGCCCGACTACCCCCAGCCGAGCCCGTACTACCCGTCGAGCCGCTGCTTCCGGAACCCGATCTATCTCCGCATCGAGGACGTGCCGGGCGCGGGCGCGGCAGCCGACGCCGGGTTCGATCTCCCGGCTCTGGCCGCAGAGGGCCGGGCGCTCAACAACGACCGGCGCATCGACCGGCAGGCCGTCTGGAAGCTGAAGAAGACGGCCCTCGAGCACCTGTGGTCACGGTTCTCCGCCTCAGGCGGCGACCCGGCTTTCGAGGCCTTTCGAGCCGAGCACGGCGAGACTCTCAAGGACTTCGCCACCCACTGCGCCATGACCGAGCGGTTCCCCGGCCCCTGGCCCGAATGGCCGGAGGAGTACCGCCGCCCCGACTCGCCGGCCGTGGACCGCTTCGCCACCGAGCACGCCGATCGGATCGGATACCACTCCTGGCTCCAGTGGCTCACCGAGGCGCAGCTGGCTCGGGCGGGCTCCGAGATCGACCTGATGCAGGACCTCGCCGTCGGTGTCGATCCCGGCGGCGCCGACGCCTGGCTGTGGCAGGACACGATGGCGCTCGGCATGCGGGTCGGCGCCCCGCCCGATGATTTCAACATCAAAGGGCAGGACTGGGGCCTCCCGCCGTTCGACCCCTGGCGGCTCCGCATGGCCGGCTACGACCCGTGGATCCGCACCGTGCGGTTCGGCCTGCGGGCGGCGGGAGGGATCCGGGTCGACCACGTCATGGGCCTGTTCCGCCTGTACTGGATCCCGATGGGTGCGACGGCCGCCGAGGGCGCCTACGTCCGCTACCGGCACTGGGAGATGCTCGACATCCTGGCCCTCGAGAGCCACCGGGCCGGCGCCTACGTCGTGGGGGAGGACCTCGGCACGGTGGAGGACTTCGTCCGCGAGGAACTCGCCGAGCGCAAGGTCTTGTCCTACCGGCTGCTGTGGTTCGAGCCGCACCGCCCGCCCGAGTTCCCGAGCCAGGCCCTGGCCGCCGTCACGACCCACGACCTGCCGACCATCGCCGGCATGTGGACGGGCGCCGACCTCGCCGACCAGCGGGCGATCGGACTCGAGCCCAATGAGGATGCAGAGCTGG
>JAICGL010000733.1 GCA_025923175.1 Acidimicrobiia bacterium | reverse complement strand
CGACTGCGCCATCACCGTCGGGGTGATCCTCATCGCTATCCGGGGGTGGAAGCAGTAGTGGCCCGGGGGTCCGGGGGTGTCCCCCGGGAAGCCTGGTCGGTGCCCGCCGCTCTGGCGGGGGAGCGGGTCGACCGGGCCGTCGCATTGCTCACCGGGTGGAGCCGCTCCGACGTCGCCACGCTCATCGAGGAAGGGGCGGTGCGGGTCGGCGGGCAGCCGGTCGCCAAGAGCCGCCGGCTGGCCGAGGGCGAGGAGGTCGAAGTCGAAGGCGAACCGGAGGCCGAGGCGCCGCCCGTCGCCGAACCTGTCGAATTCCACGTCGTCCACGCCGACGACGACATCGTGGTCGTGGCCAAGCCGGCCGGTCTCGTCGTCCACCCCGGGGCCGGCCACGAGACGGGGACGCTGGCCGCCGGGCTCCTCCACCGCTTCCCGGACATCGCCGGGGTCGGTGATCCGATGCGCCCGGGAATCGTGCACCGTCTCGACCGCGACACCAGCGGACTCATGGTGGTGGCCCGCTCCCTCCGGGCTCATGACGCACTCACGGCCGCCCTGGCCGCTCGCGAGATCGAGCGCCGTTACCTGGCCCTGGCCTGGGGCCGTTTCGATGCCCGCCGGGGGACGATCGACGCCCCGATCGGCCGTTCCGCCACCCGGCGGACCCGGATGGCGGTGCGGGAGGCGGGCAAGGAGGCCCGCACCGGCTACGAGGTCCTCACCCAGTACGACCACCCGGTGTGCGCCCTCATCGAGTGCCGCCTGGAGACGGGCCGCACCCACCAGATCCGAGTGCACCTGGCTGCCATCGGCCACCCGGTGGTGGGCGACGGCACCTACGGCGGCGACCGGAACCCACTGCAGCCCGGCCGGCCGTTCCTCCACGCCCATGCTCTGGCCCTGATCCACCCGGGAACCGGGGAGCGCCTCGAGTTCTCCGACCCGCTACCGCTGGAACTGATGGCGGTGCTCAGTCGTCTTCAGTGATTCCGGGGGACACCCCCAAACCCCCGGGGCTGATCCCGAGCGGCCGCCCCTCGGCGTCGAGGTGACCGATCCTCGCCCGTTCGACCAGGTCGGCCAGCGTGAAGCCCTCCAGGATCGACCGCATCGACTCCGAGACCTTGACCCACACGTCCTGAAGGGCGCAGTGGCCCTCCCGGTGGTCGTGGGAGTCGAAGGACGTGGTGATCGGCCCGTCGGCCGCGGCGACGATGTCGGCCAGGGTGATCTCCTCCGGCGGCCGGGCGAGGACGTAGCCGCCGCCCACCCCCCGCTTCGACCGGGCCAACCCCGCTCCCTTCACCGCTAGCAGGATCTGCTCCAGGTACGGCTGCGGCAGGCCCGTCCGCTCGGCGATCTCCTTCACCGACGTCGGCCGGTCGTAGCCGTGCAGCGCCATCGACAGCAGCGCCCTCGCGGCGTAGTCCCCCCGGGTCGACACCTTCACGCCAGCCATGGTCGCGCGCTCGTCGCTCAGGGTCGACTGCAGTCAGCGGCACGGCGGTTACCCTCCAGGTAGTGGAAATCGCCGAATCGGAGGACCTGGTCAGGCCGAATTACGGGAGCGGTTCGGTCGCGGACGTCGTACCGGCCCTCCTCGGCGTCCGGCCCGGGTCGTGGCTGCCGGGCTGCGTGGCCGGCGCCCGGGCCGTCGTCCTCCTCGTGCTGGACGGATTCGGCTGGCGGGCCATCGACGCCGCCCGTTCCCGCCTGCCCGAGCTCGGAGCGCTCGAGGGCGGGCCGATCACCACGGTCGTCCCGTCGACCACTGCCGCCGCCCTGACGTCGATCGCCAGCGGGCTGACCCCATCCCGCCACGGCATGATCGGGTACCGCATGCTGGTCGGCGGCCAGGTGCTCGACGTCCTCCGCTGGAAGGTCACCGACGGGAAGGCCCCCGAACCGGGGTCGGTGACACTGGTCGACAAGGCGTTCTGCGGCCGAGAGGTGCCGACCGTCGTCCGGGCCGAGTTCAACCGCAGCGGGTTCACCGAGTCACACATGCGCGGCGTGCGGTTCGTGGGGTGGCGGACGACGGCCACGCTCGTCACCCACGTCGCCCAGCAGATCGACGCCGGGGAGCCCTTCGTCTACGCCTACTACGACGGCGTCGACAAGGTCGCCCACGAGTACGGCATCACCGACGGGTTCTTCTCCGCT
>JAICGL010000732.1 GCA_025923175.1 Acidimicrobiia bacterium | reverse complement strand
TGATCAAGGTCATTTGGGGCCGGGAGTGGGACGACCTCTTGGCCCGCGACGCCGAGGGCGCCCTGGTCAACCAGATGAACCTCACGCCCGACGGCGAGTTCCAGCGGTACTCCATCGAGTCCGGCGCCTACATCCGGGAACACTTCTTCGGCCCCGATCCGCGACTTCGACGGATGGTCGAGCACCTGTCGGACGACGACCTGTGGCGCCTGAAGCGCGGCGGCCACGACTACCGCAAGGTGTACGCCGCCTACAAGACCGCCACCGAGCTACACGACAAGCCCACGGTGATTCTCGCCAAGACGGTTAAGGGTTGGGCCCTCGGGCCCGAGTTCGAGGCCCGCAACGCCGCCCACCAGATCAAAAAGATGAACGAGCAGGAGCTGAAGCGCCTGGCCGAGCGGCTGAACATCGAGGTCTCCGACAAGAAGCTTTCGGGCGAGGAGCCCCCGTTCTTCCACCCGGGGGAGGACTCCGACGAGGTCCAGTACCTCAAGCACCGTCGCAAGGTGCTCGGTGGCTTCATCCCCGAGCGGCGGGCCAAGCCGAAGAAGCTTGTGCTTCCGGGCGACAAGGTCTACGACGCGTTCGACGCCGGCAGCGCCGCCCGGGAGGTCTCGACCACCATGGCCTTCGTCGCCCTGCTGAGGGACCTGATGAAGGAGCAGACCTTCGGTCCCCGGGTCGTCCCGATCATCCCCGACGAGGGCCGCACCTTCGGGCTCGAGTCCCTGTTCAAGGAGTTCAAGATCCACTCTTCGGTCGGCCAGCTCTACGAGCCGGTCGACCACAACATGCTTCTCAGCTACTCCGAGTCCCGGAGCGGCCAGATCCTGGAGGAGGGCATCACCGAAGCCGGGAGCATGGGCTCGATGACCGCAGCCGGGACCGCCTACGCCACCCACGGCGAGCACATGATCCCGTTCTTCCTCTTCTACTCGATGTTCGGCTTCCAGCGGATCGGCGACCTGATCTGGGCGTTCGGCGACGCCCGGGGCCGCGGGTTCCTGCTCGGCTGCACCGCCGGCCGGACCACGCTGAACGGTGAGGGCCTCCAGCACGCCGACGGCCACTCGCTGCTGCTGGCCAGCACGTTCCCCGCCTGCCAGGCGTACGACCCTGCCTTCGCCTACGAGACGGCGGAGATCGTTAGGGACGGCCTGCGGCGGATGATCGACAGGAACGAGGACGTCTTCTACTACCTGACGCTGTACAACGAGAACTACGCCATGCCGGCCAAGCCCGAAGGGGTCGGCGAGGGCATCCTCAACGGCATCTACCGGTTCCGTCCTGCAGCCAACGATCGACGGCACAAGGTCCAGCTGTTCGGCAGCGGGTCGATCCTGGCCACCCAGGTCCTGCGGGCGCAGGAGATGCTCGACGCCGATCACGACGTGGCCGCCGACGTCTGGAGCGTCACCAACTTCAAGCTGCTGCGTGAGGACGCCCTGGAGACCGAACGCTGGAACCGGCTGCACCCGGAGGAGGCGCCGAAGCAGTCGTTCCTCCAGAAGGCTCTGAACGGCACCGAGGGCCCGGTGGTCGCCACCACCGACTGGATGAGGTCGGTTCCCGACCAGATCTCACGATGGGTCCCGGGGCCGTACCTGTCGCTGGGCACCGACGGTTTCGGGCGCAGCGACACCCGGGAGAACCTGAGGCGCCACTTCGAGGTCGACGCCGAGCACATCGTCGTCGCCGTCCTGTCGGCCCTGGCGCAGGCGGGCGACGTAAAGCCCGAGGCGGTCCAGGCGGCGGTGGAGAAGTACGGGCTCGACCCGGAGGCCGGGTACTCAGGCCGGCCGTAGAACAACAAGGACAACAAAAAGGGGCCCGAATATTCGGGCCCCTTTTGGTCGTGTGAGTTACAGGGCGGGAACGGGGAGCGGAAGTCCGCCGCCGACGCCGCCGAGTGCGCCGAGGATGGTGCCGGCCAGCTGGCCGACGAGCGCCGTCGGGTCGCCTGCGCCGGGCAGGGGCAGGCCGCCCTCACCCACGCCGGGGATCGGAAGCGGGAGACCGCCCTCACCAAGGCCGGGGATCGGAAGCGGCAGGCCGCCCTCACCCACGCCGGGAATCGGGAGCGGGAGGCCGCCCTCACCAAGGCCGGGGATCGGAAGCGGCAGGCCGCCTTCACCGCCGGGCAGGGGAAGCGGGAGACCGCC
>JAICGL010000731.1 GCA_025923175.1 Acidimicrobiia bacterium | reverse complement strand
GACGAGCGCAGCGAGCAAATAGGCGCCGGTGAACAGCGCCAGGTCCGGCCGGATGAGCGGACCGGCGCTGAGCACCAGTGCAACCGCGCGAAACCGTCCCCAGCCGGGCTCCGGAGCGATCGTCACCTTTGCCAGCATGAAGAACGACAGGCCCAACCACAGGAATACGAGCCCGGTCTCGAGACCTGAGGTGGCGAAGTCCCACATGGGAGGTACCCCGGCGACGACGATCGCCCCGGCTGGCAGCAGCCACGACCGTTCCCCTTCTCGGCGCCACAGCACCGCCGCGCCCTGAGTGGCCAGGAACAGCCCGGCGGCCGTGCACACTAAGCCGGTCACGACGGCGAGCGTTTCCAGTCCGATCAGCCGGGGGGCGTGCAGGACGGCGAGTATCGCTACCCACAGCACGCTGGTGGACGCCTCGACCCGTTCTCCGGCGTTGAACACGAAGCCGTGCCCCTGAAGGACGTTCTCGACCACGCGTAAATGGATGAGGCCGTCGTCGGCCATCCACCTTCGCTGCCAGCCCTCGATCAGGAGCAGGAAGACGGGTATGGCCGCCAGCCCCGTCTCCCACGAGGGGAGGCGTCGAGTCGAGAGGCGCCCGTTGGAGGGAGGGAGGTCGTCCTCGACGCTCAGCGTTCCGGTTGTCTCGTCGACGGCCGTCACCGGCGGAAGCCTATCGGCCCCCCGTGGCGCCCCCAGGTTTCGACCGTCGGTTGACCCGTATGGCCGTCACCGCCAGATCGAGCATCTCCCGGTCGCCGGAGCTGTCGCCGTAGGCGTAGGCGAGTGCCAGTCCTTCGCCGCGCCATTCACGCAACCGCATGACCTTTTCGGGTCCCCGGCAGTTCGGTCCCAGCAGGCGGCCGGTGAGCCGACCGTCGGCGTCGACTTCGAGTCGGGTGGCGAGCACGGTGTCGAAGCCGAGCCGGCGGCCGATCGGGGTCACATACAGTTCGGGTGACGCCGACACCAGGACGAGTTCGTGGCCTTCGGTCCTGTGCCAGTCGACCCGCTCCCGCACCTCTGAGCGGAGGCGTTGGGCCACGACGTGGTCGGCGAAGGACTCGGCCGCCTCAGCCAGTCCGTCCAACGGTGCGCCGGCCAGTACACCCCGGAGCACAGCGGCTTTGGCCACGTCGCGATGAGGACCGCCGAATGCTGCCGCACGGGCCAGCGGCAGTGACGATGCCAGCAGCGCCCGGTAGGTGCGACCCCGCCCCACCGCACGATGGAGGAACGGGAGGAGCGTGTCCCGATGCGTCAGGGTGCCGTCGAGGTCGAAGGCCGCCAGCGGTCGGGCTGTGCCTCCGGTCATTCCTTGATGCGCCGCCATAGGGGACGGGGGAGGTGGCGCATGCCGCTCATGACGAAGCGCAGCGCAGGCGGCGCCCAGATCGTCTCGGCGCCCTTCTCGAGCCCTCGGACGACGGCGTCGGCGACCGCGTCCGGTGTCGTGGACAGAGGGGCCGGTGCCCGCCCGGCGGTCATCTTCGTGTGCACGAAACCCGGACGGACCACGACGACGCGTGCCCCCGACCCGACCAGGCTGTCACCGAGACCCTGGCAGAAGGCGTCGAGGCCGGCCTTGGAGGAGCCGTAGACGAAGTTGGCCCGCCGGGCCCGCTCGCCGGCCACCGACGACAGCACGAGGAGCGTGCCGTGACCCTGGGCCCGCAGGCGGCGGGCGACGGGCAGCGCAACCGAGGCGGCACCCACGAAGTTCGTCCGCAACACGGCCAGGGCGGCGTCGGTGTCGCGCTCGGCCTCTTCCTGGTCGCCGAGCACTCCGAAGGCGAGGAGCACGAGGTCGAAGTCGCCGTGGCGGTTGAAGATGTCGTCGACGAAGGCGTCGTGCCCGTCGGTCGCCAGCGCGTCGAAGGCGACGACGTCGACGGTGTCGGCGCCGGCGCTCCGCAGATCGTCGGCCGCCGGCTTGAGCGCCTCGGGGTCACGGCCGGCCAGCACCACGGTCTTCGCCCGGCGCTCCACCAGCCGGCGGGTGATGGCCAGGCCGATCTCGGAGCTTCCGCCCAGGAGGAGAACGGACTGGGGCGATCCGAGGGCGTCGTTCACGGTGCACCTTCCTCGATGAGATGAAGTCGCCGGGCCAGATCGGACCGCAGCACCCCGGTGGGGTCGACCCGCTGCTGCACCGCCCGCCACTCG
>JAICGL010000730.1 GCA_025923175.1 Acidimicrobiia bacterium | reverse complement strand
GGCCATGGCCCACAAACGCAACCCGGTGGCAGCCATCGCCACGCTGGCCAACACAACCCAGACGCCCGGGCTCGTCGCCACCATCCTGACCGCGAGTTCGGGGCACGAACACGAGCGTGCGGCCGGCGCCTGGCACGCCGAGTGGCACCCGCTCCGGGAGCTGTTCACCGCAGTCGGGTCGGCCGCCGCCTGGCTGGCTGACTGCCTCGTGCATCTCGAGGTCGACAGCGGCCGCATGCGGGCCAACATCGGCCCCGACGTCGAGAAGCTTCTCGACCCGCCTGACTACCTCGCCTCCACCGGCGACATCATCGCCGCCGCCCTCCACCGCCACACCACCCGACGGGAGAACCCGGGATGACCAACTACGACCGCGGCATCGAGATCCGCCGGGCGGTCCTCGGCGACGAGTACGTCGACGCCGCCCTCACCCGCCAGGACGAGTTCACCGCGCCATTCCAGGACTTCATCACCCGCTCCGCCTGGGGCGACGTCTGGGCCCGGCCCGGTCTCGACCGCCGCACCCGGTCATGCATCACCGTGGCGATCCTTGCCGCCCTGGGGCATGAGCGCGAGTTGGGCATCCACCTCCGTGGCGCGCTGCGTAACGGCGTCACCACTGACGAGCTCCGAGAAGTACTGCTCCAGACCGCGATCTACGCCGGCGTCCCGGCCGCCAATCGCGCATTCGCCGTCGCCCAGGAGATCCTGGCCGAAGGGGACGACAACGGGGCCGGACCCTAAGCGTCGTCGGCGCTGCGGTGGAGCGGGCTGGCGGCCCAGACGTTCTCGAACGGGACCCCGGCGGTGCGGTACATCCGCCGCACGGCCTCGGCGTTCTCCGCCTCGTAGACACAGACGCAGCGGGTGCCGTCGCTGGCGATGTAGGAGCTGAGCCAGGTGACGTCGTAGACCGGCAGGCAGGGCGACACCTTGTCGGCCACCGGGCTGCCCTGGCTCAGGTCGATCGCCGGGTCGAACCGCTCTTCCACCATGATCACCGCCACCGGGTCCCCCCTCTCGCCCTGCCAACCATCACGGCCTGGATGTGACGACAGCCTCCGCCTGGCGGCGCAGCGCCACGACATGGCGGGGGAGCCGGCCGTCATCGCCCGCCACAGCTTGGAGGTGCGCCTCCGCTTCGTCAACCGCCCCGCCCTCGGCGGCGATCCACGCCAAAAGCACCCGCGCCCGGGACGTCTCCAGCGGCCGGCCCGTCGCCCGCGCGAGCTCGAAGGCCCGGGTCGCGTGGGCCAGCGCAGCCGCAGTGTCGCGACCTCGTAGCTCCGCCTCGGCGGCGATGCCGAGAAGATCCGGGGCGAGAAAGCCGGCGTCGATCCGCTCGAGTTCGTTGACGGCGGCGTCGAAGGCAGCCGTTGCCTCCTTCTCTTGCCGGATCAGGGCGCCGAGCGCAGCGATCGCTCCGGCGTAGGCCGCCTCGCTGCCCCGGGTCCCGAGCCGGTGGGCCAGCGAAGCGAGGGTCTCACAGCGGGGCCCGGCGGAGACGACGTCGCCTGCTTCGAGCTCGAGGACGGTGAGGCGGGCGGTGCACTCGAACGTCGCCCAGTGATCGGCACCGGCGGTCGCCAGATCGATCGCCCGCTGGAGGGCCGCCCGGGCTTCGTCCAGCTCGCCGGCCCACGCCCGCACGAGGCCGACACCCCACTGGTACTGGTAGGAGGTCGTGACAAGGGCCTCGAGACCGGCGAGCTGTTCGAACAGCTCGTAGGTGCGCTCCATGTCGATATCGAGGTAGGCCAGGCAACGGGCCCCTTCCAGCAGCGGTTCCAGGTCGGGCTTCTCGGCCGCCTGCATCAGTTTCATGGCGCGTTGCATCAACGCCGCCGCCTTGGGGAGGTCGCTCCAACCCCAGTGGTAGATGCGGGCCAGCAGTGCCATCCCCAGAGTGAGACCGGCCGTGTCGCCGATTCGCTGTGCCTCCGCGCACAGCTCGGTGGCATCCCGGACGAGGTCACCGGGTTGCCGGAGCCGCAACCCGGGATGGAGCAGCACGTGGATGAGCTGCGCCTCGAGCGCCACCCTGGCCTTGGGTGGGAGGCGCCGGGCATGCGACCGTCCGAGTTCGACAAGCTTCTCGGCGTCGTCGTAGGCCACGAGCCGCAGGCAGCGGCGGGCGGCCCGGATGCAGGCGGCGGCGCAGGTGGCGCTGTCCTGACCG
>JAICGL010000729.1 GCA_025923175.1 Acidimicrobiia bacterium | reverse complement strand
GAAGGGGTGAAGGGGCCGAGCAAGCTCTACAAGGACCGCTACCAGCTCAAGCGCTTCGGCCGCGGCGGGTTCGTGGAGACCGCCATGCGGGCCGGCGTCCCGATCGTGCCCATCGCCGTCGTCGGGGCGGAGGAGTCGATGCCGATCCTGGCCCGCAGCAACACCCTGGCCCGGGTCCTCAAGCTTCCGTACGTGCCGCTGACGGCCAACATGGTGCTGCTCGGGCCGCTCGGTCTCGTCGCCTACTTCCCGGCGAAGTTCAAGCTGCGGGTGCTCGACCCGATCTACTTCGACGTGCCCCCCGGGCAGGAGCGCTACAGCCGCAGCCGGGTCATGGAGGAGTCGGAGGCGATCCGCACGCAGATCCAGGACGCCCTCTACGACATGCTGGCCCGCCGCCGCAGCGTGTGGTTCGGGTAGTGAGCGGGCAGCGGATCCTTGTCACCGGGGTGGGCACCTTCTGGGGCGGGCGGACGGCGCAGGTCATCGAGCAGGACCCGTCCGTCGAGGTGGTCGTCGGGCTCGACACCCGGGCGCCGACCGTGCCACTCGAGCGCACCGAGGTGGTACGGGCCGACTCCTCGTACTCAATCCTGTCCCGGCTGGTGCGGGCCACCGAGGTCGACACGATCCTCCACACGCATCTCGAGGTCGACTCCACCACGATCGGCTCTCGGGCCCTGCACGAGACCAACGTGATCGGCACGATGAACCTGCTGGCGGCGGCGGGCGCGCCCGGTTCGTCGGTGCGCAAGCTGGTGCTCAAGTCCTCCACGCTGGTCTACGGGTCGGGCCCCAAAGACCCGTACTTCTTCGCCGAGGAGGCCCACCGCACCCGGCCGGCCCGCACCCGGGTGGAGCGGAGCCTGCTCGAGGCGGAGGGCTACGTCTCCGACTTCGCCGACGACCACCCCGACGTGGTGGTGAGCCGGCTGCGGTTCTCCAACGTGCTCGGCCCCGACCTCGACACGCCGCTGTCGAGGGCGCTGCGGCTCCCGGTGGCGCCCGAGATCTTCGGGTTCGACCCCCGGCTCCAGTTCACCCACCAGGACGACGTGCTCGGCGCCCTGTGCTTCACCGCCGCCCGCGACGTGCCGGGGATCTTCAACGTCGCCGGCGACGGGACCGTGACGTGGAGCGACGTCTGCCGGATCGCCGGCCGGCGCCGCGTGCCGATCACCCCGGTGGGGACGGGCGTGGCCGCCGGAACGTTGCGCCGCCTGGGAATCGTCGATCTCCCGGTCGAACTGCAGAGCCTGTTGCGCTTCGGCCGGGGTGTCGACAACCAGCGGTTCAAGGACGCCGGCTATCGGTACCGCTACACGTCGGCCGGCACGGTGGAGGACTTCGCCCGCGGGCTGCGGCTGCGCTCCACCGTCGGCGACCTCCCACCCGCCTACCGCTACGACCCCGAGGTGGAGGACTTCTTCCGGCGTTCGCCGGCTGTGGTGAACCGACCGACCCGAGGGGCGCGTCCCCCCGGCGGGTGATTACGCGGCGCCGTCGCCGGTCTAGCATTCCGCCCATGGAGATCCGCGACCTGGTGGTACGGGATCTGGTCACCGTGGGTCCCGCCCATACCCTGGCCCAGGCAGCCAAGCTCATGAGCGCGAAGCGGGTCGGGTCGGCCATCGTGGTGACGGAGGAGTCGCCCGGGATCCTGTCTGAACGCGACGTGCTCCGTGCCGTCGCCGAAGGAGCGGACGTGGCGGTGGCGACCGTCGGCGACTACATGACCTGGAACGCCATCGTGGCCACCTCCGAGTGGGACACGTTGGAAGCGGCCCGCACGATGATGGAGCACGGCTTCCGGCATCTGGTGGTCGTCGACGGCGACCACGAGATCGGCATCCTCTCGATCCGCGACCTCATGGCCGGGCTCCTCGGCTTCGTTCAGGTCACACCGGGCTCTGCGTAAGGAAGCGCTCGGTTAGTTCGGGCTGGCGGGTCACCCACTCGGTGACCGTGATCCCGTAGCGGACGTGGTCCTCCCACGCCCCCCGGATCTGCAGGTAGTCCTTGGCGGTGCCCTCCTCGCGGAGGCCGAGTTTCTCGACCACCCGCCGGCTGGCCTTGTTGCGGGGGACGATGGCCACCTCCACCCGGTGGAGCTTCAGATCCTCGAAGGCCAGGCGCAGCACCAGGACGAGAGCTTCGGGGACGAGGCCCCGCCCAGCCTGGG
>JAICGL010000728.1 GCA_025923175.1 Acidimicrobiia bacterium | reverse complement strand
GTCGCTTCGAACGTGTTGGCCGTGCCCGAAATCCGCAGGGGGCTCGTCACTTCGGCGAACGGCAGGGGCGACTCGACGAGGATCGCAGGCGTGAAGTCCACCCAGTCACTGCGGCCTTGGGGTTTCTCCAGCAGGAGACCCTCGCCGCCGAGGACGGTGAGCGGCCGTCCGTCGACCTTGAACGTGACCGCGTCGACGGCGGGGAACTGCGTGAGCGTGAAGACCACCTGGGCGACGCGGCCCTGTATCGACGTTGAACCGCCACCGGATTCGAACTCGCGGCTGAGGTCCACGGTGGCGATCCGGTCGTGGATCGAGATCCCGAGTTGGGAGGTGCCCTCCGGGACGGTGCTGCTCAGCCCGAGGGCACGCTCCGGGGCCGTTGGGCCTGCCAGCAGCGCGTCGAGCGCGGCCGCAGCCGTGGCGACGCCGGTTACGTTGCGAGTGACGGGGCCGACCTTCTCGTCCCTCAGGAAGTAGGCCCGGACGGTGCTGCGGGCGGGTGGGGCCGTCGCAGTCGACGTCGAGGTGGATGTGGGTTGCGCCTCGTTGGTGGCGTCCCCGCACGCCACGGCGACCAGTCCCAGCGCGACGAACAGGGGAAGGTACAGCCTCCTGCGCAAGACGCCGACGAGGGACGTGGCCATGTCAGCCTCCCATTCGCGATCCAGTCTACGGCGTTGCAGTGTGTGCGCCTCGGAGCACGGCGAGGCGGTGCCGGTACTCGTTGTCGTCGATCTCGCCGCAGGCGTAGCGGACGTCGAGCAGTCGCTCGGGGTCAACGGCGTCAGGCGCCGGGTCCTTGGACGCGCGGCTGAGCCTGAACAGGATCCAGAGGAGCCCGCCCACGACGGCGAGCATTGCCAGCGGCATGACAGCCCACCAGCCGCCCCACCCGGAATGCCACATCACTTCACCCACCTTTGCCAGTCAGCCTCGACCCCAGCGTCCACTTAGCCGGTCGATGGCACTAGGGCCGTCCGACTCGATGTCAGTGCTGTTCGGCCCTTCGTGTGTCAGACCCGGGCGACGAGGCGGCGGATGCCGACGGTCACGAGTGTGGCGGCGAAGGCTGCGATGCCGATGAGCACGCCCCACTCGACCCAGGTGGGCAGGTAGATCTCGTCGGGGCGGAATGGCTGGCCGGGCCGGCCGCCGGGAACGCCCGGCGCCAGGCCGATCAGCGGTTCGAACATCCCAGGGAGGAGGATGTTGATCCGCTTGAAGAACACGCCGAGCAGGGTCAGCGCGGCGGCACCCGTCAGCAGAGCGGGTCGGACCCGCAGCCGTGGCCGGACGAAGATCACGAACGGAACCACCAGACCGAGGACGACCTCCGTCCAGAAGAGCGGGGCGAGCCGCCCAAACAGGACGACGTTGAGCTGGTTGAGGTGGTCGGGTTCCCGGGACGTGTAGGCCGTCAGGATCTCGGCCCCGAGCAGGAAGCCGTCGACCGCCACGAACCAGGCGAGCAGCCGCCCGAGGTCCGGCACGACGTTGGCCGGGGGCCGGAAGGTCGTGAACCGGGTCGCGAGGCGGGTCACCACCAGCACCAGCGCCGTTCCCGACACCAGCGCCGAAGAGATGAACAGGGGTGCCAGCAGGGCGGTGTTCCACCAGGGCCGGGCGACGACCAGGCCGAAGATCCAGGCCGTGACGGAGTGGACCAGCACGGCGACCGGCAGCGTGACCATCGCCATCGTGCGCAACGCCTTCGGGCGGGGCTCGGGCCGGGTGAGGATCCACAGGTCGATCCCGGCGATCGTCAGGTAGGCGGTAATCACCACCATGTCCCACACCAGCGGCGACGTGATGTTGCCCTGGACGATCATCTTCCAGATCAGCTGCGGGCGCCCGATGTCGGGCAGCAGCGACACCGCGGCGGCGGCCACGGCGGTAGCCGAGCAGATCACGGCCAGCCGGTTGAGCGCCTCGAAGCGATGGCTGCCGACGAGCTCCGACACGGCCACCACGATCAGCCCGCCGGCCGACACGCCGACGAGAAACATGAAGACGATGATGTACATCCCCCACGAGACGGTGTTGGACAGCCCGGTGACGCCGAGCCCTGCGCTCCACTGATAGAGAAAGCAGGCGGCGCCGGTGACGAGACCGGCTGCGAGGGCGGCGTTCCACGCCCGGCCCGGCGTGATGCGGGCCCTGAGCCCGAGGGGGAGTCGGGCAGG
>JAICGL010000727.1 GCA_025923175.1 Acidimicrobiia bacterium | reverse complement strand
CGGGCCGGTAGTGATCGAGGTCAATCCTCGCTTGGCCGGCGGGCAGATTCCGACGCTTGTGCGCCTGGCCACCGGGATCGACCTCGTCGGTGCAACCATCGACGCCGTGATCGGTGAGACACGGCCCCTGCCGGAGTCTGGCCCGGGGCATGCCTCGATCCGTTTTCTCGTTGCGCAGCAGGCGGGCCGGGTGCGCCGGACGGGCGGCGTCTCCGCTGCCGCCGCCGTTCCCGGGATCGTCGATGTCGCCATCGCCGCCCGCCCCGGCCAGCGGGTCGGCGGAACCGGCTCGTTCCGGGATCGGGTCGGTCACGTGATCGCTGCCGCCATCACTGCGTCGCTGGCAGGCTCCGCCGCCGAAACCGCGCTCTCTTGTTTGGAGCTCGACGTCGAGGTTGGGGAGCTTCACCTGCCTCCCCCGACACGGCCTGTGTTGGCGGCGAGCTGACGTGGACGACACCGGCCGTATTCGCCGACCCCTCTCCCCTACGGCCCGGCGCATCGTGTTCGGCGAACCGTTTCCGGGCCCGTCGGAACTCATGCTCGTCAGCCATGTCGACCGGGCCCATCTGGTGATGTTGGCCGAGCAGGAGCTCATCGACCGGGCGGCGGTGGCCACGCTGCTGGCGGAGATCGAGTTACTCCGGGCCGCTGACTTCGCTCCGCTGCAGGGAATCGAAGCACGTCGCGGCCAGTACCTGCTCTACGAGGACTGGCTGGCCGGCCGGCTCGGGGACCGCACAGCCGGGATCCTGCGGACGGGCCGGTCCCGCAACGATCTCAACGCCACAGTGCTGCAGTTGCGGCTCCGGCTCCCGGTCGAACGTCTCCTGACCGCGACGCTGCGCCTCCAGGCCACCCTCTTAGGCCGTGCCCGCCGCTACGCCGCAACGGTGATGCCCGGCTACACGCACTACCAGCCGGCCGTGCCGACCACCTACGGCCACCATCTCGGCGGCGTCGCCCGGGCGCTCGATCGCGACCTCGCTGCGCTCGGCCTCGCCGCTGCCGGGCTCGACACCTGCCCGCTCGGCGCCGGCACTGGACACGGGACCGCCATTCCGATCGAACCAGCCCGGACAGCCGCCCTCCTCGGCTTCGAGCGCCCGGCGCCGCACGCCCTCGACGCCGTGGCCTCACGCGACGTCGTGCTCCGGCTGTTATCGGCCGCAGCGATTCTCGGAGTGACGATCAGCCGACTCGGCGCCGATCTCCTCCTGTGGACCACTGCCGAGTTCGCCTTCCTCGACTTGCCCGACGAACTGGTGGGTTCCAGCTCGGCGATGCCCCAGAAGCGCAATCCCTTCCTGCTGGAGCACGTGAAAGGCCGTTCGGCGCGGGTTGCCGGCGCCTTCGTGGCTTCCACCGCCGCCATGCACGCCACACCGTTCGCCAACTCCGTGGCCGTGGGGACCGAAGGCTGCGCCGGCGCGATCGAGGCGCTCGACGCCGCCGCCGACAGCGTGACCCTGCTCCGCCTGATCGTCGCCGGAGCGAAGCCGCGGCCCGGAGCGATGCTGGCTCGGGCCATCGCGGGCCACACGACGGCGACCGCCGCGGCCGAGCGACTCGTGATTGAGGAGGGCTTGTCCTTCCGCGAAGCCCATCACCTAGTAGGCCGGTTCCTCACCGAGGCCGACGACACCGACCGGCGTTCCTCAGGAACACCTGTCGTTCCTCAGGGACGCCGGATCGAGCCTGACGCGCTCGATCCGGCCTCCGTAGCCCAGGCCGCGCGCTACGGGAGTGGGCCTGGTGCACGAGCGGCCGTCGAGGACCTGCTCCAACGGCGCGCCGCGATCGCCACTGAGCTAGCCGGCAGGCTGCACCGCTGGCGTCAGGCCGACATCGACCTCGCCGCCGCCGTGGCTGAACTCACCGCAGCCGAGCCGGCGGCGGTCCTGGCCAGGGCAGGGCAGGCCGGATGACGGCAACGCCGACCGCCCTCCCGCTGACGCCGCTCCCCGCCGACCGGGTCGACCGTCGCCGCCGCGCCGGTCTGGTCGCCTGCCTGGTGTCGGCCACCGGGTTCGGGGCCCTGCCCGTCCTCGGCAAGGCCGCGTACGACGCCGGACTCGGACCCCTGTCCCTCCTGTGGGGCCGCTTCGGGCTGGCGGCCATCGCCTTCTGGCTGCTGGTGATCTTCGTCGTCCGCCCCGCCCGGCCCCCGGTCCGCTACGTCGTCACCGGTCTG
>JAICGL010000726.1 GCA_025923175.1 Acidimicrobiia bacterium | reverse complement strand
CCACCATCGTGCCGAAGTCGTTCTGGTGGACGGCGTCGATGGCCTCGATCCCGAACCGGGTGGCGAGCACCCGGTCATATGCGGTCGGGGTGCCGCCCCGCTGGATGTGCCCGAGGATCGTCACCCGGGTCTCGAAGCCGGTGCGCTCCTCGATCTCGTTCTGGAGGATGGTGCCGATACCGCCCAGACGGACGTGGCCGAACTGGTCGACCTCCGCATCCTGGGTGGCCATCGTGCCCTCCTTGGGCACGGCGCCCTCGGCCACGACGACGATCGAGAACCCGGCGCCCCGCAGGTGGCGGTGGCGGATGCGCTCGCAGACGTCGTCGACGTCGAAGGGCTCCTCGGGGATGAGGATGACGTCGGCGCCGCCGGCCATCCCGGCATAGGTGGCGATCCAGCCGGCATGACGGCCCATGACCTCGCACACCATCACCCGGTCGTGCGACTCGGCGGTGGTGTGGAGCCGGTCGAGGGCGTCGGTGGCGACCTGGACGGCGGTGTCGAACCCGAAGGTGAAGTCGGTGGCCGACAGGTCGTTGTCGATGGTCTTCGGCACCCCGACGATCCGGACGCCCTCGTCGGTGAGGCTGCTGGCCACGCCGAGGGTGTCCTCCCCGCCGATTGCCACGAGGGCGTCGACCCGCTCCCGCTTGAGCGTGTCGAGGGCCCGGCGGACCCCGTCATCCGTCTTGTAGGGGTTCGTCCGCGAGGTGCCGAGGATCGTGCCGCCCCGGTGGAGGATCCCCCGGGTGTTGCTGACGGTCAGGTCGATCGTCTTGCACTCCACGACGCCCCGCCAGCCGTGCCGGAAGCCGATGAGGTTGTGGCCGTAGACGCCTTCGCCCTTCCGGACCACCGCCCGGATGACCGCATTGAGTCCGGGACAGTCACCTCCGCCGGTCAGCACACCGATCCGCATGAAAAGCCTCCGCCTGTTGGGTCCTGGGGTCGGCCGATAACCTGCGGCAGCTTATGCCCGCTCTGATAGCCGTCGATGCAGGCACCACCGGCGTCCGGGCCTTCGCCATCGACAGCGAGGGGCGCCCCTGCGGCTTCTCTTACAGGGAGCTGACGCAGCACTTTCCCCGCCCCGGCTGGGTGGAGCACGACCCCGCCGAGATCTGGTCGGCGGTGCAGACGACCCTCGGCGAGCTCGCCGGGCGCCTGGCCGGCGAGGGCGTGCCGGTGGCCGCCGTCGGGATCACCAATCAGCGCGAGACGGTGGTGGCGTGGGATCGGCGGACGGGACAGCCACTCCACCGGGCGCTGGTGTGGCAGGACCGCCGCACGGCGGCGCGGTGCGATGCTCTCAAGGAGGCCGGGCAGGAGCCGGAGATCCGGGCCGCCACCGGCCTGGTGCTCGACCCGTACTTCTCGGCCACCAAGATGGAGTGGCTGCTCGGCGACGGCGGGATCGACCCCGCAGACCCCGGGCTCGCCCTCGGGACGGTCGACGCCTGGGTGGCCTGGAACCTGACCGGCGGGCCCGACGGCGGCGCCTTCGTGACCGACCCATCCAACGCCAGCCGGACCCTCCTTTACGACATCCGCGCCCTGGCCTGGTCGGAGAAGCTGTGCGACCTCTTCGGGGTGCCCCTCGCCGCCCTGCCCGAGGTGCGCCCGTCGTGCGGCCGCTTCGGCATCACGACGGATGGCATCCCCGTCTCCGGCATCGCCGGCGACCAGCAGGCGGCGCTCTTCGGCCACGCCTGCTTCTCGCCGGGCATGACCAAGAACACCTATGGAACAGGGTCTTTCGTCCTCATGAATGTTGGCCCTGACGTGCCGCCCCCGGCCGACGGCCTGCTGACCACCGTGGCCTGGACGCTGGCCGACGGCACCACCGCCTACGCCCTCGAGGGCGCCGTCTTCGTGACCGGAGCGGCCATCCAGTGGTTGCGCGACGGGCTGGGCATCATCGCCGAGGCTGCGGAGACGGGCCCGCTGGCCGCCTCGGTCCCCGACACCGAGGGGGTCTTCCTCGTACCCGCCTTCGCCGGGCTGGGCTCGCCGTACTGGGATCCCCACGCCCGTGCCGCCTTGCTGGGCCTGACCAAGACGGCCGGCCGCGCCCACCTCGCCCGGGCGGCGGTGGAGGCGATGGCCCACCAGACCCGCGACGTCGTGGAGGCCATGCAGGCCGTCGGCGGCACCACCATCTCCGAACTGCGGGCCGACGGCGGGGCGGCGGT
>JAICGL010000725.1 GCA_025923175.1 Acidimicrobiia bacterium | reverse complement strand
GCCCGTCGGGGTAGCGGCGCCCGAGCACGCCGAGAACCTCCGTGGCGTTGCGGGGGGCACCGCCCCGATCCTCGGACGTGATGCGCACACCCGCGGGCGGAATGTCGGAGCGTGCCAGCCCGCTGCCGGTCACCGCCGCCCATACCCGGTCGGTCCCGGCGGGGAGAGCGAGACGGATCCCCGTCACGACCCCCAGCACGACCGGGGCGACGAGGAGCACCCCGAGCAGGCCGTGCCAGGCCGGCGGGTCGCTAAGCCACCGTGCGCCGAACCGATGGGACGCCGCAGTGACCAGGCCACCGATCGACAGCCCGAGCCAGGCGAGCGACAGCGCACCCACGACCCACGCCCCCTCCAGGCCGAAGAGCGAGTCGAACAGGAAGCGGTGATGGAGGCGGCGGACCAGCGCCACGACGCCGGCGTCATGGTGGCGGGTGCCGTTGATGCGAGGCCCGGCGGGGTCCACGTAGACACTCCGGGGGACACCCCCGGACCCCCGGGCATCCCGCTCCCCCACCTCCACCACGTAGACGCCGTCGCTGACAGCGGGCGTGGCGAGGACCCCCACCTCCTCGCCCGGGTAGTTCTGGCGGACGACGGCCAGCGCTTCGGCCGCACCCCGGTCGCCCGGGCCGTACCGGGTCAGCTCCGGTTGGCGCCAATGCTCGATCGAGTCGCCGAAGAGAAGGACGACGCCACTCAGGCTCTGGAATGCCACCCACAGGCCGAGGATCACGACCAACGGCCGGCGGACGCCCCACGCAACCTGGCGCAACCCGGTCGTGGCTCGTCCTCCTCGTCTGATGGCGCCAATACGCAGAACTTCGAATCAGTAAGTAGAAGTGAACGATAGCCCGGATGGGGTCCTCGCCGCATCGCCCTACCGAGGTGCGGTGCTTTCGGGCGAATCTCCGCCAACCGTCGTCATCAGCCCGAATCGGGAGCGTTGTGACTCGGGGGATTCCCCTACACAAAACGAGCCCGCCCCTGGAGGTTCGATGACCCTCACGCACACCCCGGTCGCTCAGGACGACGTCTCAGGCGACTCGATCCTGATCGTCCACCGTCCCCACCGGTCACGGTGGTGGGCGGCGCTGATGGTCGTCGCGCTGGTGGTGGCACTCGGGGCGGTCGGGCTCGGGCAGGTCACAAGCCCAGCCTTGCGCTTCGGCGGCACGCCGGTGGTGTGGCGCACCGCCCCCGGCGACACGGCCGGCATCCAAACGGTCGACAACGCGCTCGGCAGCGAGGTGACGGTCGGCTTCGAGCGGACGGGCACGTTCACCGCCGAACTGGCGCTGGTCAACCACGGCCGGTATCCGCTCAAGGTCGCCGGGTTCCCCGAGAAGGGCGCCTACTACTACGGGCTCGAGAGCGTGGAGATGGCGTCCGACGCCGAAGGGGCCCGGCAGCCGTTCCGCTCCTTCACGCTCCGGCGGGGCGCCTCCCGCCTGCTCGTGCTGCACTTCCGCTTCGCCGACTGCGATCTGCAGCCCGGCGCGCTCGGGCCCGCCGCCCGCACCAGCCTCCCGATCGACTACCGGGTCTTCGGGCTACACCAGCGCCAGGCTGTGCCGTTCCCCAACTTCGCCCTCTCGGTACCGGGCGGTCATTGCAACCGTCCTGTCCTCTAGGTCGTCGACCTCAGTAGTAGTACGGGAACGCCGAGAAGTCGGGCTTGCGCTTCTCCAGGAAGGCGTCGCGGCCTTCGAGGGCCTCGTCGGTCATATAGGCCAGGCGGGTCGTCTCGCCGGCGAAGAGCTGCTGGCCGACGAGCCCGTCGTCGATGAGGTTGAAGGCGTACTTCAGCATGCGCTGCGCCGTCGGCGACTTGGCGCAGATCTCCCGGCCCCACTGCAGCGCCGTCGCCTCGAGCTCGGCGTGCGGGACGACGGCATTGACCGCCCCCATGGCGTGCATCTCGACGGCTGAGTAGGCCCGCCCGAGGGCGAAGATCTCCCGGGCGAACTTCTGGCCGACCTGGCGGGCGAGATAGGCGGAACCGAAGCCGCCGTCGAAGGAGCCGACGTCGGCGTCGGTCTGCTTGAAGCGGGCGTGCTCGGCGCTGGCCAGGGTCATGTCGCACACGACGTGGAGGGAGTGGCCGCCGCCCGCCGCCCAGCCGTTGACGACGGCGATGACGAACTTCGGCATGAACCGGATGAGCCGCTGGCACTCGAGGATGTGGAGGCGGCCGGCCCG
>JAICGL010000724.1 GCA_025923175.1 Acidimicrobiia bacterium | reverse complement strand
TCGATGACGAGCAGGGCCGGGCCGCGGGCGTCGGGGCCGGTGCCGATGTCGGGGTGCTCGGTCCAGTAGGGGGCGAGGGCGTCGCGCCAGCGTTGCTCGGTCCAGCCGGCGTCGCCGTCGAGTTCGCCGAGCGTGTCGTAGCGACGCAGCGCGGCCAGTTCGACCCGGCGGAACAGCTCGTTGCGGACCAGCACCCGGAAGGCCCGGGTGTTGGCGGTGACCGGTGGCGGCCCATCTTTGAACAACGCAGCGTCGATCTCGGTCGGCTCGGGCGGGGCGGCGTCGGGGTGGCTGAGCCGTTCCCATTCGTCGAGGAGGCTGGAGTCCACCTGGCGGACCAGTTCGCCGAGCCATTCGGTGAGGTCGTAGAGCTCGTCGGTTTTGGCGTCCTCGGGGACGGTCTGGGTGAGGGCCTTGTAGGCGTCGGACAGGTAGCGCAGCACGAGGCCCTCGGAGCGGGCCAGGCTGTAGTGGGCGACGTAGTCGCCGAAGGTCATGGCCCGTTCGTAGAGGTCCCGGGCCACCGACTTGGCCTCCACCGGGTAGTCCCCGACCCAGGGGTGGCCCCGACGGTAGGCGTCGTAGCCGACGTCGAGCAGGTCGGCCAGGGGCTTCGGATAGGTGACCTCGTCGAGGAGGTTCATGCGCTCGTCGTATTCGATGCCGTCGGCTTTCATCTGGCCGATGGCCTCGCCCCGGGCCTTGTGTTGCTGGGCGGCCAGGATCTGGCCGGGGTTGTCGAGGGTGGCCTCGACGATCGACAGGACGTCGAGGGCGTAGGTCGGTGACTCCCGATCGAGGAGCGTCAGGGCTTCGACGGCGAACGGCGAGAGCGGCTGGTTGAGGGCGAAGTCGACCTGCAGGTCGACGGTGAGCCGCACCCGTCGCCCGTCGGCGTCGGGTTGGTCGAGCCGTTCGATGACCCCGGCGGCGAGGAGGGCCCGGTAGATGGCGATGGCCCGGCGGATGTGACGCCGCTGCGCCGGGCGGGCCTCGTGGTTGTCGGTGAGGAGGTGGCGCATGGCGGCGAAGGCGTCACCGGGGCGGGCCACGACGTTGAGGACCATGGCATGCGTCACGGCGAAACTCGACGTGAGCGGCTCGGGTGGGGCGGCCACCAGCCGGGCGAAGGTCGGTTCCCCCCAGGACACGAACCGCTCCGGTGGCTTCTTGCGGACCACCTTGCGGCGCAGCTTCGGGTCGTCCCCCGCCTTGGCCAGCGCCCGTTCGGTCTCGATGACATGGTCCGGGGCCTGCACCACCACCGATCCGGCGATGTCGAAGCCGGCCCGGCCCGCCCGACCGGCGATCTGGTGGAACTCCCGGGCCGACAGTGTCCGGACCCGCTGCCCGTCGTACTTCGACAGGGCGGTGAACACCACCGTGCGGATCGGGACGTTGATGCCGACGCCGAGGGTGTCGGTGCCGCAGATCACCTTGAGCAGCCCGGCCTGGGCCAGGCGCTCCACCAGGCGGCGGTACTTGGGCAGCATCCCGGCGTGGTGGACGCCGATGCCGTGGCGGACATGGCGGCCCAGCGTCTTGCCGAACCCCGGGGCGAAGCGGAACCCGCCGATCAGCTCGGCGATCCGGTCCTTCTCGGCCCGGGTGCACACGTTGATGCTCATGAGCGACTGGGCCCGCTCCACCGCCGCCGCCTGCGTGAAGTGGACGATGTAGACCGGTGCCTGCCCGCTCTCGAGGAGATCCTCGATGGTCTCCTGCAGCGGCGTCAGCCGATACGAGTAGGACAGCGGGACGGGCCTGGTCCCCGAACTGACCACGGCCGTCGGCCGGCCGGTCCGCCGGGTCAGGTCGACCTCGAAGCGGGTGACATCTCCCAGCGTCGCCGACATGAGGACGAACTGGGCCCGGGGCAGCTCCAGGATCGGGACCTGCCACGCCCAGCCCCGGTCCGGATCGGAGTAGAAGTGGAACTCGTCCATGACGACCTGACCGACATCGGCCGCGGAGCCGTAGCGCAAGGCGATGTTGGCCAGCACCTCGGCGGTGCAGCAGATGATCGGAGCACCGGCGTTGACCGACGCGTCGCCGGTCATCATCCCGACGTTGCCCGTCCCGAAGGTGGCGCACAGGTCGAAGAACTTCTCCGACACCAGCGCCTTGACGGGGGCCGTGTAGAAGCTGCGCGTCGGACGCCCGTCGCGGGCGGCCGGGGATCGTCTCGCCGAGAGGGCGACGAAATGG
>JAICGL010000723.1 GCA_025923175.1 Acidimicrobiia bacterium | reverse complement strand
ATGCACCAGCCCGAAACTTCGCTGTGGGTGGCCCGGTTCGCCGACCTCGTGCCGGCGGGTGGGCGGGTGCTCGACGTGGCGTGCGGGGGTGGGCGCCACGCCCGGTCCTTCCTCCAGCAGGGGCACCCCGTCACGGTCGTCGACCGCGACACCAGTGGCGTCGCCGATCTGGGTGAACACCCGAACGTGGAGATCCTCGAGTTCGACCTCGAGGCGGGCAAGCCGTGGCCGTTCGCTGGGCGGGTCTTCGAAGGGGTGGTCGTCACCAATTACCTCTGGCGCCCGATCCTGGCTGACATCGTCGCCTCGGTCGCCCCCGGCGGCGTCCTCCTCTACGAGACCTTCGCCCGGGGCAACGAGCAGTTCGGGCATCCCCGCAACCCCGACTTCCTCCTCAGGCCGGGTGAGCTGCTCGATGCCGTCCGGGGGGAGTTGCGGGTCGTCGCCTACGAGGACCGCATCGTGGAAGAGCCCGACCCCAAGGCGGTCCAGCGCATTGCCGCCGTAAGGTGAGGCGAGCGCCGAATCCGAATACGGTCGAAGGGGTTCGGTAGGCGCGACCGGTGAGGATGAGGTGCGAGAATGGCGAAGAAATCCGCCAAGAAGGATGTAGCCCCCGAGCCCGAAATCGTCGCCGCCCCCGTCGAGGACGGCGGGGCCGACCTGCTCGACCGCGACCTCTCCTGGCTCGACTTCAATGCCCGGGTACTGGCCCTGGCCGAGGACCCGTCCGTTCCCCTGCTGGAGCGGCTCAAGTTCCTGGCGATCTACTCGGCCAACCTCGACGAGTTCTTCATGATCCGGGTGGCCGGGCTGGCTGGGCGGGTGGCGGCCGGGCTCGGGGCGGCGGCACCCGGTGGGCTGGAGCCGGCAGCCCAGCTCAAAGCCATCCGGGTCAGGGTCCTCGAACTGGCCGCCCAGCAAGCCGCCATCTTCGGCGCACTCGAGCCCGCCCTGGCCGAGGCCGGTATCCGCCTCGGCGGCACCCAGGGGATCGAGCCGGACGACGAGGCTGAGATCCATCAACGGTTCGAGGAGCAGCTCTTCCCCGTCCTCACGCCCCTGGCGGTCGACCCCGGCCACCCCTTCCCCTACATCTCCAACCTCTCCCTGAACCTCGCCGTCATGGTGCGGGACGGGCACGACGGCCAGCGCCGGTTCGCCCGGGTGAAAGTGCCGCCGCTGCTGGCCCGGTTCCAGGGCACCGCCGACGGCGCCCGGCTCTACCCCCTCGATCAGGTGATCGTCGAACACCTCGCGATGCTCTTTCCGGGCATGCAGATCGAGTCGGCCCACCCCTTCCGGGTGACCCGCAATGCCGACCTCATGGTCGGCGACGAGGAAGCCGACGACCTGCTGGCCGCCGTCGAGATGCAGGTCCGCCAGCGGCGCTTCGGCCGCGCCGTGCGTCTCGAGGTCGACGCCGGGATGCCCGCCGGTCTCCGGGAAATGCTCCTGCGGGAGCTGCAGCTCGGCGCCGACGACCTGTACGAGGTGACCCACCTCCTCGACCTGGGCTCGTTGTCGGAGCTCTACGCCCTCAACCGCCCGGAGCTCAAGTATCCGGTGTGGACGCCCGTCCCGCCCGAGGGCCTCGGCGCCGATCCCGGCGACATCTTCGCTGTGCTGCGGTCACGGGATGTCCTCTTGCACCACCCCTACGACTCGTTCGGCGCCGTCGAGGCCTTTCTCGACCGGGCCGCCACCGATCCCGACGTGCTGGCCATCAAGCAGACGATGTACCGCACGTCGCTCGGGAGCGCGATCCCCCGGGCGCTCATCCGGGCGGCCGAGGCCGGCAAGCAGGTCGCCGTCCTCGTGGAGCTCACCGCCCGGTTCAGCGAAGAGGTGAACATCGCCTGGGCCCGCCGCCTGGAGGAAGCGGGCGTCCACGTCGTCTACGGCCTCGTGGGGTTGAAGACGGGCTGCAAGGCGACGATGGTGGTGCGCCGGGAGCGGGGCGAGCTGCGCCGCTACTGCCATCTCGGAACGGGCAACTACGACGCCGCCACCGCCCGCCATTACGAGGACGTCGGCCTCCTCACCGCCGACGAGGCCATCGGCGCCGACCTCAGCGACCTCTTCAACTTCCTGACGGGCTACAGCCGCCGGAACGATTACCGGAAGCTGGTCGTGGCGCCGTTCGAGCTCCGCCAGCAGATCCTCAAGTTGATCCGGGAGACATCGGCCGCTCCTGGCGCCCGCATCGCTATGAAGAT
>JAICGL010000722.1 GCA_025923175.1 Acidimicrobiia bacterium | reverse complement strand
GGTGGCGACGCCCTCCTCGCGGAGCTTGCCTGTTCCGCCGGTCATCACCCAGAGGGTGAACCGTTGGGCGGGCGGGGTGATGCGGGCGGAGCGCCAGGGGGCCTTGCAGGTGGCGTAGGCCCGGGCGCCGTCCGACAGCGTGGCCTTTGTGCCGAAGGATCGGGTCGCCAGACGGCCGGCGAGGAGCAGGAGCACAACGGCGCCGACGACCAGCCACCGCCGCGCCGTGGGTGTGGCCGCCCATTGCGGTCGCTTCACGTCGGCCGCGGGCCGGGCTCAGGGACTGGTGGGCAAGGCCTCATCGAGCAGCCGGTTCAGGACTTGAGGGTTGCCGCGGCCTTTCATCTCGGCCATGACTTTGCCCATGAAGAAGCCGCGGAGTTTCTTGCGGTCCTTCTCTTCGCCGATTCGGTAGCGGTCGACCTCCGCGGGGTGGGCGTCGAGCACCGCTTGCACGGCGGCGGCCAGGGCGCTTTCGTCGCTCACCTGGGCCAGGCCTCGCGTGGCGACGATGGCGGCAGGGGATCCGTCGCCTTCGCCGGCCAGTGCCGCAGCCAGCACCTCCTTGGCCAGGGACCGGGAGAGGGTGCCGTCGCTGACCAGCTTGACCAGTTCGGCCAGGCCGGCCGGAGGGAGCGCCAGCTCCGACGGTGCGGCGCCGGTTTCCTTCAGGTAAGCCATCAGGTCGCCGGTCACCCAGTTGGTGACATCGCGGCCCATTGCGCCCATGGCGCCGGCGGCTCCAGCGGACCCGGACGCCGCCGCGACGGCGGACTCGGCGTAGTCGGCCAGGCCCGGGGTGCTGACCAGGACGCCGGCGTCGGTCTCGGAGATTCCCCAGGCGTCGATCAGGCGGGTCTTGCGGGCGGCGGGGAGTTCGGGCATTCCGGCCCGGACCTGGTCGCGCCATTCGGCTGAGGGGGCGACCGGAACGAGGTCGGGTTCGGGGAAGTAGCGGTAGTCGTGCGATTCCTCTTTGCTGCGCAGGGAGTGGGTGCGACCGGCTTCCTCGTCCCAGTGGCGGGTTTCCTGGATCACCGCTTCACCGGACCCCAGCACCTCGGCATGGCGCTCGACTTCGTACTCCAGGGCGCGGGCCAGGGAGCGGAGGGAGTTCATGTTCTTGATCTCAGAGCGGGTGCCGAGCTTCTCCGCCCCGGCGGGGCGCAGCGAGATGTTGGCGTCGACCCGCAGGGAGCCCTCCTCCATCTTCACGTCGGAGACGCCGATGGCTTCGAGCACACCTCGCAGCTCCGCGACGTAGGCACGGGCCTCTTCAGGGCTGCGGAGATCGGGCTTGCTCACGATCTCCAGCAGCGGAACGCCGGCCCGGTTGTAGTCGACCAGGCTGTGGTCGGCGCCGTGGACCCGGCCGCCGGCCCCTGCGCCGACGTGCGACGTCTTGCCGGCGTCCTCCTCGAGGTGCGCCCGCTCGATGCCGATGCGCCGCGCTGTCCCGTCCGGGCCGGGCACCATGAGCCAGCCGTTGCCGCAGATCGGTTCCTCGTACTGGCTCACCTGGTAGTTCTTCGGCATGTCGGGATAGAAGTAGTTCTTCCGGTGGAAGATCGACGCCTCGGGCACGGCGCAATGGAGCGCCTCCCCCACTCTCAGGGCGAACTCCACCGCTCGTTCGTTCAATACCGGCAACGAGCCGGGCAGGCCGAGGCACACCGGGCAGACATTGGTGTTGGGCTCGGCGCCGAAGTCGTTGGGGCAGCCGCAGAACATCTTCGTCTCCGTGGCCAGCTCGCAGTGGACCTCGAGCCCGATGACCGTCTCCCAGTCCGTCATGCTCATACGGCCTCCTCCCCGAGCTTCGGACGGGCGGTGAAGGTGAACCCGGCCTCCAGCGCCCGGGCGGCCCGCAGCAGCACCGCCTCGCCCAGCGCCGGCGCCAGCACCTGCACCCCGATCGGCAGCCCCGCCGCGTCCAGACCCGCCGGCACGGAAATGGCGCACGCCCCTGTCAGGTTGGTGGGAATGGTGCACACGTCGGACAGGTACATGGCCAGCGGGTCCGACGTCTTCGCCCCCAGCTCGAACGCGGTGGTCGGCGACGTCGGCGCCAGCAGTACGTCGAAGCGCTCGTAGGCCCGGGCGAAGTCCCGGATGATCAGCGTCCGCACCCGCTGCGCCTGGCCGTAGTAGGCGTCGTAGTAGCCGGCGGAGAGGGCGTAGGTGCCGAGCATGATGCGCCGCTTCACCTCCGTCCCGAACCCCCGCTCCCG
>JAICGL010000721.1 GCA_025923175.1 Acidimicrobiia bacterium | reverse complement strand
CACCTCGGCCACCGACTGCTTGCGCTTCGGATCGGTGATGTCGCTGATGACCGGGAGGAGCTGTTCGAGTTCGGAGTCGCGGTAGCCGCCGAGGGCGTAGGACTGGTCGCCGCCGAGGACGACGAGGCCGCGACCGAGGTCGCGGGTGGCGGCCGACAGATCGCGGATCTGCTCGGCCGACAGCGAGTGGGCGTCGACGTCGACGAGGACGGTGGCCGAATAGGTGCCGAGCTTGTCGAGCGACGGCAGTTCGGCCGCCTTCTTCACGTCGACGGTGAGGCCGCCGGCCCGTAGCGCTGCGGCGAGTGCAGCGCCTTCACCGGCCGCCCCTTCGGCGATCAGGACCTTGGGCGGTCCTTCCACCGCCACCGCGGCGTAGCCGGCGTCGTTGGCGCCGACGGTGTCGCCGGCGGCGGTGACCTCGACCCGGTAGCGGGACAGGCCGGGGTCGCCGGCCACCTGGTTGAACTCGACGACGGTGTCGCCGACGGCGAGGTCGACGACGCGTTCCTCGACGGGCACGCCGTCCTTCTGCAGCGTGAGCCGGGCCGGGCCGGCCCTGGTGGAGGCGATGGTGGCCCGCACGATGAACGACTCGCCCTTGTGGGCGGAGCCGGGGCTGTCGATGCGGGCGATTGCGGCGTCGGGACCCTCGGCGGCGGCGATGGGGTGGACGTCGAGGTCGATGCCGTCGTCCTTGAGGCGGCGGGCTTCGAGGGCGGCGTCGCCGTCGGTGGCCCGGCCGTCGGAGACGAGCACCACACGGCGGCGCGAATCGGCGGGAAGCAGTGCGCCGGCCAGCCGGAGCGCCCCGGCCAGGTCGGTGCGGGTGGCGTCGATCTGCACCGCGGCATTCGACAGCCGTACCCGGGAGGCGAGGCTGGCCTCGACCCGGGCGTCGCCGCCGAAGAGCACGACGCCGGCCTTGGCGTCCCGGGGTTGGTCAGCCAGCGCCTGGCGGACCCACTCCAGTGCGGCCTCCTTCCCGCCCGCGCCCATCGAGTCGGAGGCGTCGACGAGGAAGACGGTGGCGACCCGTCCCCCGCCGCGAGGGAGGGAGACGCCGAGCAGCGCTCCGAGCAGGCAGGCGGCGATGACGGCCCGGGCGGCGAGCCCGGCGCGCCACTGGCGGCGCGGCACTCCGCGGGATCGGCGGCTCACGAGGAATTCGGCGGCGAGGACGATGGCCAGCACGAGGATGACCCAGCGCAGCAGCGAGACCTCGCCGCGGGGGGCGCGCTCGCCGGGCGCCGCCGGCCGGGGCCGGACGGGCAGTTTCTCGGCCGGTGCCAACGTCGATTCACCGGCGGCGGCGTTGACCGCCACCACCTGCTCGGGCTTGCCGTCCGTCTGGATGCGGTAGAAGCCGGTACGGTCGGTGAGGGGCGGGGCGCCGCCGGGCGGGACCTCCACACGGGTGCCGCCCGGCCGCAACACGGTCACCGCCGCTCCGCCCGGCGGGAGAGGAAGCGGCTGTCCCGCCCGCACGTCGCCCGGGATGGCGGAGGCACCGGACAGGTCGGTGAGAAGCCGGTCGGCCTGGACGGGGAAGGCGACCGTGAGCGGCAGGTTGGAGTTCTCCAGGGTGAAGCCGAGGTAGGCGAAGGCTTTGCCGTCGCGGCTGCCACGCACCAGGAGGGGCGTTTCCTCCGATCCGACAAGGACCTGGTCGTCGGGCCGGGCCTTGATCTGCTGGGCCGTGGCGATCCCGACGGAGGACAGGTCGAGGCCGGTCAGCAGCGGGTGCTCGGCCCGGACGAGGGCCACGGCCGGTTGGTCGACGGCGCCGGCCACCGTGATGCCGGGTGCGCCGCCGGGCGGGGCGATGGCCAGCCATGGCGCGCCCGGATCGGCGGGCACGGCCACCTGGTCATAGATGGCGAGGTCCATTCCCGGCGCGGGCCGCGACGTCTCGCTCCGTTCCAGCGTGACGCCCGGGATCGCTGCCAGAAGCCGTTCCAGGAACACGTTCTCCGGGCCGGCGAGGAGGACGCGGAGGCGGGGCCTGGGCGCGGCGGTGGCGTAGACGTGGTTGTCGGCGCCGAGAAGATCTTCGCCGTCGAGCAACGCTTCGACCCGCTCCCCGGCGGGCAGGTCGACTTCCTTCTCGACGAAGCCGCCCTCGGGCAGGTGGACGGACTCGGTGTGCACGGTGCGGCCGTCGACGTCGAGGCGCAGCGTCTGCGTGGCTTCGGCGCCGCCGGTGTTGCGCAGCGTCACGAGGGCGTGCAGGCCGCT
>JAICGL010000720.1 GCA_025923175.1 Acidimicrobiia bacterium | reverse complement strand
CGTCGCCGGACCATCCACCCTGCCTGTAGTTGGTGGTCACGCCGGCAACCGTCCGGATCGTTCCCGGCGGGTCGCCGGTCTCCGCCCGGGCCACGAGGCCGAGGCCGGTGCCGGCGGCGGTCAGCGTCGCCAGCGTTCCAACGGTGAACACACGGGCCCAGGACAGCCTCCGCCGCGCCGTCAGCTGCTCATCCAACATCAGTCGTCTCCTTGAGGCCGGGGCCAAAGGGGGCCATTTGCCACACAGGGACACCATTGTGGCAAAAGTTACTGATGTTGTTGGTGCACCCTTACGGAGACGGGTGCTGCCGGCTCGCTTTCATCGGCCGGTGAGGCCCGCCTGCCAGTCGGTCAGGCAGTGAATTGGACATTTCGTCACAAGGGGAGCGTCACGACCCGCGTCGTGTTCGGTTTTGGCTTCAGGGTGGGAATGCCTTGACCGATCCTTGCCCGAGGTTCCGGTAAAGGTTGGCAGGCGGGGGGCCGATACCTCGGGTGACAGGAAGCGTCTGGGGCCGGGGGAGTTCCCCGGGAGAAAGGACCGGCAATGCGGATCGTGGTCTGGGGTAGCGGAATCGTCGAGAGCCGGATGCTGTGGGAGCGCGGCGAGGCCACGCTCGAGGCGCAGAACCTTGCCGAGACCCTGTCGATGGCGTGGGACGACATCGAAGGCATCGACCGCTGGGCCGTCGAAGTCGAGTGCCCCGACCCCGACGACGTCCTCCAGCTGGTCGAGGAGACCTCCGGTGACGATGCCGTGCTCGGCTGGTCGCCGGCTCCGAAGGAGATCCCCGCGGCCTGGTACATGGCCGACGAGACCTTCCGTCTCGACGCCGACTGGTAAGACCTACGCCTCAGCCATCCGTTTGAGGATGGCGGCGTCACTCGGGCCGGAGCCGCTCTCTTCGTGCTTGAGGTAGCAGTACACGTCGGTTCCTCCGGCCAGAGCTGAGCGAAACGATTCCCCCCAGTTTTCAAGGGTCTTCTCGTCGTAGCCCGTCCCCCGCAGGCGCACGTAGGCGAAGCCGCCGGTGCAGGCGAACCTCGCCGGTTGCTCCGCCGTGTCTGACACGCAGAGGGCGACGCCCGCGGCGCTGAGCTTCTGGCGGACTTCGTCGCTGTCGAAGGACGCGTGGCGAAATTCCAGAACGAAGCGGTGCTCGCCGGCCGTCTCCGCGAGGTCGGCCAGGAACCCGTCGAGCACCTCGGGGTCGTACTTCATGTTCGGCGGGCACTGGAACAGCACCGGCCCGATCCGGGGTCCGAGCGGCGCCACCGCCTCGAGGAACGTTCCCAGCCGCTCGCCGGTGTTCTTGAGCCTGGCGAAGTGGGTGATGCCCTGATTGGCCTTGAGGGCGAAGACGAAGCCCTCGTCGGTGGCCTTCGACCACCCGTCCATCATCGAGGCCGTCGGTGAACGCCGGAACGTGTAGTTGATCTCCACGCTGTTGAAGACGGTCGAGTAGTGGCCCAGCATGGCGGCGCTCTTCGTGCCCGGCGGGTAGAACGGGCCGATCCACTCCTTGTAGGCAAAGCCCGAGGTCCCGACGAAGAACCGCCCCGTGCCCATCCGCGATGCATAGCACGCCGGCCGGTATCGTTCGCCGCCCGTGACCACCCGATCGCATTCCGGCCGCGGCGGCATCATGGGCGGGCCTGTCGACGGGCCCGAGCGCCTGGCGGCCCACTTCCCGGCGTGCGAGGCGACCCCCGGCCTGTCTCTCGCCCATCGCTCGTCCGGCTTTACCGGCCGGCTCGTGGCCCTCGAGGGTAACGAGGTGGTCGTGGCCGGCCAGACCGGGCTCCAGAAGCGCTTTCAGAACGTCCCCGGCTCCTTCTCGGTCGGCGGGCAGGCCGTCCGCCTCGTCGGGCCGCCCCCGCGGGGGGAGGGCGATGACCGGCTGGCCGGTGGCCGGGTCTCAGCCACAGGCCGCACCGCGTCGGGCAGCCGGGCCGTGGTCGGTGCCCGGGCGCAGGTGGCGCAGCCCAGCCGGATCCTGGTCGAGGGCGTCCACGACGCCGAGCTGGTCGAGAAGGTGTGGGGCGACGACCTCCGGGTGGAGGGCGTCGTCGTCGAGCGGCTCGACGGCATCGACCATCTGGCCGACGTCGTGGCCGACTTCGCTCCCGGGCCCGGCCGGCGGCTCGGTGTCCTCGTCGACCACCTCGTCACCGGGAGCAAGGAAGCCCGGCTGGCGGCCGAGGTCCGCCACCCGCACGTGCTCGTCACCGGCTCCCCAT
>JAICGL010000719.1 GCA_025923175.1 Acidimicrobiia bacterium | reverse complement strand
CGTCGTAGCGCTTGACGCCGACGTAGTCGAGCGGTGCAGGGCGGTGGACGGTGGCCCGGGCCCCGGCCTTCGTCAGGATGAGCGGTTCCGACGCCGGGGACTGACGGCGCAACTCGGGCGGCACGCGGGCGAAGCTGCGGGAAGGGGCGGTGGAGTGGGCGGTGGGGTCGTCGCGCAGGATCCCGAGGCCCGAGCCCGACACCGGCTTCAGCGTGTCGCCCTCGCCGCTGTCTTCGCGGACGAGGTCGTACTCCCGGAACCCGAGGAAGACGAAGTGGTCGTCGGCGAGGAAGCGGAGGAAGTCCCGCGCTTCTGTACGGTCCTCTTGGGGGACACCCCCCAACCCCCGGGCGTCGGCTTCTCCCGGCGGGGGCCGTTCCTGGAGTTCGGCGGCGAGGGCAACCGCCTGGGCCCGCATGGCCGGCCAGTCATCCACCGCCGCCCGCACGTCCTCGAGGACACCGAGCAGGTCGGCGCGCAGCAGGTCGAGCCGCTCGCCGGCCGGCTGCCGGTCGATCTCGACATGGATGAACGACACATCGTCGACGACCGGGTGGACCACGAGGTGCAGCCCGCAGCCCTGCCGGACGAGCGCCATCGAGATCGAGTCGAGGAGGAAGGGCATGTCGTCAATGACGACCTCGACCACCGAGTGGGTCGACGCCCAGCCGTGGTCGTCAAAGGTCGGGGTGTAGACGCGGACCCTCGCGGTGCCCGGCGGGCGGTGCTCGCTCAGATGGAGGTGGGCGAGCGCGGCGCCGGCCAGGTCGACGGGGTCACGGCCAACGATGTCCTCGGGCGGGACCCGCTCCCAGTAGCTCCGGACGAAGTTCTCGGCGGCTGCAGCCTGGGCACCGTGGATCCGGGATCGCACGTAGGCCGTCGCCCGTTCCAGCAGGCTGCTGCGGGCTTCCTGGAGCGGCACCGTCATGTGGGCACCCTAGTCAGCGTCGGGGGAGGCAGGTGAAGCTCCCGAGTGTTGGTGGACGGGGCAGGAGTAAGTCGTGCGGCCACCGATCGTGCGCCGCAGCAGGGGCGCACCGTCGAGGGGGCAGAGCCCGTCGCGGTGGCGGGCGGGCTGCAGCGCTCCGGTGTGGGAACCGCCGCGTCTGGTGAGGTTCCGCAGGGTTGCCCGGATCGACTTGTGGAGGCTCTTCAGCTCCTGGTCGTCGAGACCACCGGCCGGTCGGGCCGGGTCGAGGCCCGCCTGGAAGAGCGCTTCGTCGACGAGGAGGTTGCCGAGGCCGGCGATCTTCGACTGGTCCATGAGCCGGGCCTTGAGGGCGACCTTTGACGGCTCACGCCGTCCTTGTCGGGGGGACACCCCCCGTCCCCCGGGTCGATTGTCGCCGAGGACCTTGCGGAGCCCGGCGAGGGTGAGCCCGACGGCGTCGGGGCCTAGCTTCCCCTCGGCCGGGTCCAGCTCGGCACCTCCAAGGCGGCGCGGGTCCCGCACCCGCAGGTCGCCTCCGTCGGCGAAGCAAACGACGAGGCGGTCCCAGGCCTCGACCTCACGGTTCGAGGAGTACTCCAGCTTCTCCACACCCAGCCGCCCGTCCACCATGAGCCGGCCGGTCATCCCGAACTTGAGGCCGAGGACGGGCCCGTCTTCGCTGGTGTCGAGCATGAGCCGCTTCCCCGTCCGCCGGGCGGCGAGGAAGTGGCGGTCGACGAGGGCGTCGGTCAGGACGTCGGCTGACAGGCCACCCTTGAGCCACCAGGCGTCGGGCGCCACGATCTCGACGATTTTTCGCTCCAGTGCCAGCTCGGCGAGCTGGCGGTATGCCTCAACCTCGATGAGTTCCGGCATGGCTTCAGCCGAGGTTCGTGATGGCTCCCCGGGAGGCGGACTGGACCAGCTTGGCGTACTTGGCCAGGAAGCCGCTCGTGTACCTCGGGTCCTTGGGCTTCCAGCCCTCCCGGCGCCTGGCCATCGTCGCCTCGTCGACAAGGACGTCGAGCTTGCGGTTGGGGACGTCGATGACGACCGGGTCGCCGTCCTCCACGAAGGCGATCGGCCCGCCGTCGGTGGCTTCGGGGGCGACGTGGGCGACCGAGAAGCCGTGGGTGGCGCCGGAGAAGCGCCCGTCGGTCACGAGGGCCACGTCGGCGGAGTGGCCCGTTCCCTTGACGGCGGCGGTGACGGCCAGCATCTCCCGCATGCCGGGTCCGCCCTTCGGGCCCTCGTAGCGGATGATGAGGACGTCCCTCGGCTGGCAGTGCCCGCCGGTGACGTAAGCCAT
>JAICGL010000718.1 GCA_025923175.1 Acidimicrobiia bacterium | reverse complement strand
GACGGTGAGCATCTGCGGCACGGCGTGGATACGGACACCCGGCAGGTCGAAGGCCTGGTACGTGCCGTCGTAGGCGAGGTGGAACTCCGGAAACGTGTCGGCCAGCGGGGCGTACGGCGACCCTGTCCCCGGAAGGCGGGGCGTGTCGTGGTTGCCGGAGATGGCGACCAGCGGTTTGCCGTGGGCCCGGATCTTCCCCAACGCCCGCTGCGCCACCCGGTAGGCGCGGTATCCGGGCCGGGGGTGGTCGAACACGTCGCCCAGCCACAGCACGATGTCCGGGTCGAGCGTCAGGGCGAGATCGACGGCCGCCTCGAACGATTCCTCGAAGTCGTGCTCCCGCTGGTTGGCGCCGTCGGGTGTGGTGCGGCTGTAGTACTGCCGCCCGAGATGGGCGTCGCCCAGGGCTACGACACGGGCCATGCCGCTCCACCTCCTCCGGAGAACCACTCGCGTCGAGCTTCAAATGACATGCTTGTGATGCTACACAGAAGGTACGACACTCACACGGCGACAGAGGGTCTAGACGCTCCGGTGCCGAAGGGGTGAGTACATGCTCGTAACCAACCATGTCGCCGCCGGCGCCGCGATCGGTGCCCTGCTCCACCGCCGCCCGGCGCTGGCCTTTGCCGCCGGCGTCGCCTCGCATCTCGCCATGGACTGTCTCCCCCACTGGGGCCTGCCCCGGGGGCCGGAGTCCCACGCGTCGTTCCTGCACGTGGCCAAGCGGGACGGGCTGGCCGGCCTCGCCGCCATCGCCGTCCTCGCCGGGCCGGCGCGCAACCTTCGCACCGGAGTCCTGGCCGGGATCGCCGGCGCGACGCTGCTCGACGTTGACAAGCCGGCCAAGCACTTCTTCGACCACAACCCTGTCCCGGCACCGATCCAGGACTTCCACGAGCGGATCCAGCGGGAGGCTCCCCACCGGATGCGCAACGAGATCCTGATCGCCGCCGGTCTGATGGGTCTGTCCGGCCTCCTCGTGGCCCGCGGCCGCCGGACCGCGCCTTAGACCTTCGCCGCTAGAGCCGACCCCGCAACGCCTTTACGTTCGCGACGAACTGGCGGGTCTCGGCGAGCATCCCGTGCTCTCGTACCGAGCGCAGGCCCTGGTAGTAGGAAGCGAGGGCCCGGTCGACGTTGCCTGCGTTTGCGTCGAGCAGGTAGCGCAGGAAACGGGTCCCCATCCGGATGTTGGCGACCGGGTCCCTCGGGTCCAGCCTGGCGGGAAGCCCCAGCAACACCTTTGACACGAAGTCGACGGTGTCGGGCATCAGTTGCATCACGCCGACGGCACGGGTCGACGAGACCTTATTCCGCTGCCAGCCGGATTCCTGCCAGGCCAACGCCATGGCCAGGTCGCTCGGGACGCCGACCATCCGCGAGAACTGGATGAAGGAATTCCGGAGCACGGCCCGGGCGGCGGGCACGACGATCCGCGGCCCCGATCGGGTCGACGCCAACTCTGCTGGTGGCATCTTCACGACGGTTTTGCGCAGCGCTCCGGACTGTGGTGTCGACGGAGCGGGGCGAGCCGCCGGGGTGACCGTTCGGGGCACCGGCACCGGCCGGGGCGCCGGGATGGACAGCGCCTTGCCCTCCAGGATCACGTCAGGATTCCGCACGTTGTTGGCCGCGGCCAGTGCACCGACGGAAACGCCGTATTGGCGCCCGATCCCCTCGAGGGTGTCACCCCGTTTCACGGTGTGAATCCGGCCGGCGGCCGACCCGGTCGCCACGAGCCCCGCCAACAGTCCGAGAGTTACGATCTTGCGCCACATGGGCAACAAGAATAACAGGCGTAACGGGGTGGCTGGTTAGGGGTGGGCGCCGCCGGTACGGCGCGCTTCGGCCGAACGTTCCGCAGCGAGGCGGCCGAGCTCGTAGTCGCCGACGTCGACGAAGCGCATCGCCTCGGCCAGGCCATGATGGCCGGCCTCCTCGCGGATGAGCCGCCACATCTCCAGGCACACCGCCCGGTAGGCCGGGTGGCCCTGGGGGGTCGTCCGCAGCTCGATCATGTGCATGGCTTCTCGGGCGTTCATCTGCATCGTGTACCGGATGCGGTAGGCCAGGGCGACGGCGTAGCCGGCGTGAGCCGGGAAGGTTTCCGACAGCTCGTCGTAGAGCTCTGCCGAGGTGGCCATGGCCTCCTCGAAGATGTCGGCGACTCCGGCCTCGACGACCGGGGCGGGCATCTCGTAGCCGTGGTGGGTCGACAGCGGCTGCCACTCGATGGTGAGCATGCGG
>JAICGL010000717.1 GCA_025923175.1 Acidimicrobiia bacterium | reverse complement strand
GAGCGTGTCGAGGTCGAGCGGCTCGACGTAGGTGGCGTCGGCCAGATCGGGGTCGGTCATGATCGTGGCCGGGTTGGAGTTGACGAGGATGACCCGGTACCCCTCGGCCCTGAGCACCCGGCAGGCCTGGGTGCCGGAATAGTCGAACTCGCAGGCCTGCCCGATGACGATCGGGCCGGAGCCGATGACGAGGATGCTCTCGATGTCGGTGCGCTTCGGCACTTACCGGCTGGCCTCCATGAGCGAGGTGAAGTCGTCGAAGAGATAGACGGCGTCGTGGGGACCCGGAGCCGCCTCAGGGTGGTACTGCACCGAGAAGGCCCGCAGGCGCTCGACCTTGAGACCCTCCACCACTCCGTCGTTGAGGTTCACGTGCGTGACCTCGGCGCCCTCGAGAGAGCCGGCGTCGACGGCGTAGTTGTGGTTCTGGCTCGTGATCTCCACGGATCCGCTGGCCATCCGGCGGACGGGGTGGTTGGCGCCGTGGTGGCCGAACGGCAGCTTCGAGGTGGTGCCGTCGAGGGCGAGGCCGAGGAGCTGGTGGCCGAGGCAGATCCCGAAGACCGGCACCTCGCCGAGCAGACCCCGGATGGCGTCGGGCGCGCCGACCACGCCGGCCGGGTCGCCGGGACCGTTGGAAAGGAAGACGCCGTCGGGCCGGCGGGCGAGGACATCGTCGGCCTTGGTCGAAGCCGGGACGACCTCGACCCGGCAGCCCGCCGCTACCAGGCGGCGGAGGATCGACGATTTGATCCCGAAGTCGTAGGCCACCACCGAGAACGGTGCGTCGGGCGCGCTTCCCGGCGCGAGATACGGCGCGGTGCACGTGACGGTGGCGACGAGGTCGAGCCCGTCGGTGCCCTTCGCCGTTGCGGCGGCCGCCCGGACCGCGACCTCGTCGGTGCCGAACGCGCCGGGCAGGGCGCCGTGGCATCGCAGGTGCCGGGTGAGCCGGCGGGTATCGATACCGGACACGCCAGGAACCCGGTGACGCCGAAGGTAGGCCTCGAGGCCTTCCTCGGATCGCCAGTTCGACGGTCGGCGGGCAAGCTCCCGCACCACGATGCCGGCGCAGTGCACACCCGCGCTCTCCGAGTCGGCCGGGTTCACGCCGTAGTTGCCGATATGCGGGTAGGTGAAGGTGATGACCTGCCCCGCATACGACGGGTCGGTCAGCACCTCCTGGTAACCGGACAGCGCGGTGTTGAAGACAAACTCGCCGGTGGCAACGGTGAGCTCCGCTTCCGGGTCGGCGAAGGCTCCGATCGCCTCACCTTCGAACTCCGCCCCGTCCGCCAGAACCAGCAACGCCCGGTCGCGCATCAACGCTGGGCCTGACTGTCGATCACGACGGGCTCGCCGGCCAGGAGGGTGTGGCGGACGCGCCCGGTCAGCTTCCGGCCGGCGTAGGGAGTGTTGCGGGACCGGCTGGCGAGCCTGGTCGGGTCGACCTCCCACACGGCTTCGGGGTCGAAGACCGTCAGGTGGGCGGCCTGCCCCGGAGCGACCGGGCCGCCGTGCTCGGTCAGGCCGGCCAGCCGGGCGGGTTGCCAGGACAGCAGCGCCACCGCCTGCGCCAGCGCGATCAGGCCCGGGCCGACCAGCTCGGTCATCGTCAGGGCCAGCGCTGTCTCCAGCCCGAGCATCCCGGGAGGCGCCTCGTCGAAGGGGCGTTCCTTCTCCTGGGCCGGGTGGGGGGCGTGGTCGGTGGCGATGGCGTCGATCGTCCCGTCGGCGAGACCCTCCTTGACCGCCTTGACGTCACCGTCGCTCCGCAGCGGCGGGTTGACCTTGTAGATGGGGTCGTAGCCGCAGCACAGCGAATCGGTGAGGGTGAAGTGGTGCGGCGCCGCCTCGGCCGTGACCGGCAGACCCTTCGCTTTCGCCGCTCGTACGAGTTCGATCGACGTGGCGGTGGAGAGATGGAGGAAGTGGACCCGCCCGCCGGTCAGGCCGGCCAGGGCGATGTCGCGGGCCACCACCACCGACTCGGCTTCAGCCGGCATGCCGGGGATGCCGAGCCAGCTCGACCAGGAACCCTCGTTCATGTGCCCGCCCCGGGCCAGCTGCGCGTCCTCGCAGTGCTGGGCCAGCACCGCGCCGGGAAGCGCCCGGGCGTACTCCAGCGCCCGGCGCATGAGGCCGGCGTCGTTCACACAGCTTCCGTCGTCGGTGAAGATCCGCACTCCGAGGCCGTGAAGCTCGCCGAGGGGAGCCAGCTCTTCGCCGGCCCGGCCCTTGGTGATGCAGGCGGAGGAGTAGATGTGG
>JAICGL010000716.1 GCA_025923175.1 Acidimicrobiia bacterium | reverse complement strand
GCCCCCGCGGACAGCGGGGGGGTGATAATTCGCCCGCCCTTCACCAGGAAGAGGTTCTCCCCGGTGCATTCCGAGACGTGGCCCTGCGTGTTGAGCAGGATCGCCTCGTCGTAACCGGATTTCAGGGCTTCGACCTTGGCCAAGCTGGAGTTGACGTAGAGGCCGGTCACCTTGGCGGCCGGCGGGATCATGTTCGGGTCCTGGCGTCGCCACGACGACACCTTCATCCGCACGCCGTGCTTGATGCCCTCCTCGCCCAGGTAGGTGCCCCAGGGCCACACGGCGATCGACACGTTGACAGAACAGGGCAGCGGGTTGAGACCCATCTCCCCGTAGCCCAGATAGATGAGCGGCCGGATGTAGCAGGCCTCGATGTTGTTGACCCGGACCGTCTCCTTGGTCGCCTCGACCAGTTGCTCCACGGAGAACGGCGACTCGATCATCAGCATCTTCGCCGACATCAGGAGACGGCGGATGTGGTCGGTGAGCCGGAACACCGCCGGGCCTTGCGGGGTGGAGTACGCCCGGATGCCCTCGAAGACGCCGGAGCCGTAGTGCAGCGTGTGGGTGAGGACATGGATCTTGGCGTCGTCCCAGTCGACGAGCTGCCCGTCCATCCAGATCTTGTCCACCTTGGTAATCGGCATCCCGCTACGCCTCCTGGGAGATCGCTTCGGCGACAAGGTCGCCGACTTCTGATGTCGAGTGTCCCATCGTTGCCGCTGTTGTGCCGCCCAGCTTGGAGAGTACGGCGCCTACGGCCCGTTCGATCCGATCCGCGGCGTCGTCCTCACCGAGGAAGCGGGCGAGCATCGCGGCCGAGAGGACGGCGGCGAGCGGGTTGGCCTTGCCGGTACCGGCGATGTCGGGAGCCGAGCCGTGGACGGGCTCGAACAGGCTCGGCCGGTCCCGCGGCGGGTTGAGGTTGCCGGAAGCGGCGAGACCCATGCCGCCGGCGATGGCGGCGCCGAGGTCGGTGAGGATGTCGCCGAAGAGGTTGTCGGTGACGACGACGTCGAAGCGCTCGGGGCTCTCCACCATGTAGAGGCAGGCGGCGTCGACGTGGACGTAGCCGGTCTCGACGTCGGGGTACTCCCCGGCGACGTCGTTAAAGGCCCGCTGCCACAGATCACCGGCGAAGGTCAGCACATTGGTCTTGTGGCACAGCGTGAGGTGCTTGCGGGCCCGCGTGCGGGCGAGGTCGAAGGCGTAGCGCACGCAGCGCTCCGCTCCGAGGCGGGTGTTGACCGAGCCCTGGGTGGCGATCTCGTTGCGGGTGCCCTTGCGGAGGAAGCCGCCTTCGCCGGCGTAGGCCCCTTCGGTGTTCTCCCGGATGACGACCATGTCGATGTCGTCGGACCCCTTCCCGGCCAGCGGCGTGGGAGCCCCGGGCAGGAGGCGGACGGGCCGGAGGTTGACGTAGAGGTCGAACTCGAAGCGCAGCCGGAGCAGGAGACCTCGCTCCAGGACACCCGGCGGGACGTCAGGGGTGCCGACGGCGCCGAGGAGGATGGCGTCGAGGCCGGCCAGCTCGTCGACGACGGAGTCGGGCAGCACCTCGCCCGTCCGCAGGTAGCGGGTGCCGCCGAGGTCGTACTCGACGGCGTCGAGGGCGACACCGGCCGCGTCGAGGGCCTTGCGGGCCTCGGCGATGACCTCGGGGCCGATCCCATCTCCGGGGAGGATGCCGATCTTGTGAACCAAGGGGTTCTCCTAATTGACCCGGGTACGGGTGTCCCGGAAAAAAAGAGCCGCCCACCGAGGTGGACGGTCAGAGGCGAACGCCGGCGGGGGCGGGCGTTCGCTAGGTAATGACGAATACGAAGAACTGCGGCGACATAGGTGAATTCAGGGTCGCAGCCGCAACGCTGGCATGTCAAGGCGAGCCAATTCGGCCACATAGGGTGAAGTCGTTTGGACGAAAGGCGCGAAACGTAACAAAACTGAAAAAACACCCCGAATAGGCACGAGTGCCAGAAAGTCGTACAATAAGGATTGTCTGAGAGACCACCCGTAGGGGTCGGACCTCTTGGCTGGGGAAGCTACGGAACTGGCTGGCACCTGCCGGCCGGAGGCTGGGGAGCCTTGTATTTGCGCTGCGTGCGGCTGGGGAGCCATGCAGTGAGCACAACACGGTTCGTCCACGCGCCTTCGGCCGGGGTGCCCGCCTCTCCTTCTAAACGGAGAGAGGTACTCCGATGATGCGGACGAGGATCATGCAGGGTGTGCTCGGGTTCACGGCACTGACCCTGCTCGTCGGCAGCTTCAAGGTCAT
>JAICGL010000715.1 GCA_025923175.1 Acidimicrobiia bacterium | reverse complement strand
GCCAGTGCCGCCGCCTGGATGCGGTTGGCCACCTGGAGCCGGCGGAGCAGCGACGCCACCAGACGCTTCGCGGTCCGCTCGGAGACGTAGAGCCGTTCGGCGATCTGCATGGTCTCCAGACCGTCGGCCACCATCCGCCACAGGTCCATGTACTGCGGGTTCAAGGAGTCGAGAAGCTCGGCGTCGCGCTCGGCGTCCCGCTGGGCGGTGGACCCGACGAGCGCGGCGAGGAGCGGCCGGTGCAGGACGGAGTGACCGAAGGCGATGGCCAGCACCGGCGCCACCAGATCGGCGGCATCGGCGGGGCGCACCAGCACCCCGTGGGCACCGGTGGTGAGAGCCTCGACCGCCGGTTCGGCGTCGGCCGAGTCGCACAGGGCGAGGATCCGGGTGGGTGGTGCGACGCGGGCGACTTCCCGGATGGTCGTCAGGCCCGCTTTCGACGGCTCGTCGCCCCCGAGGTCGACGACGGTGACATCGGGCCGGACCCGGCGGACCAGTTCGACCGCCGAGCGCGCGTCGTTGGCGGAACCCTCGACGATGACGGTTCCGTTGGAGCCGCCGTCGAGCCCACTCTGCAGGCGGCCGACCGATCCGTCGGTGCCGGCGATCACCACGACCTTGACCGTGTCCAAGGCTTCGCCCTCCCGGACCTGAACTACACGATGCCGGTCAATGCCCGCAAGGCGCTCTGGACTTCGGAGAGGTTGGTGCCCCACGGCACGACGGCCCGCTGTCCCTCGACCCGGATGCCCCGCTCCAGGAGGCAGCAGCGGAGCAGCGTGCGTGTGCCGACGTCGGCCGGGGTCAGCCGGTCGGGACAGAGTTCCACCTGGCGGTCGGGCTCGTCGCCGTAGAACCAGCGGTGAAGCTGGCGGGAGCGTTCGCAGCCAACCAGTGTCCAGTCGCCTCGGGCGGGGCGCTGGTCGAGGTAGTCGACCGTGCCGGGCAGGTCGACGCCCGCCCCCTGGCAGGGGAGCAAAAAGTGACCTTCGTCGGTGCCGGAAGCCAGGGTCCGCACGTCGAGGAGTTCGGGGACGAGCCGCACCGGCGGGAGGTCTTCGTCGATGGTGATCGCCTGGCGGGCCAGGTCGAGCAGCCGTGGCGGCCCGGGCGGCACGACGTCGATGAGACGGACCTCGAGCGGACAGGCCCGGATGATGAAGTTCACGTGCTGGTAGAGGCCTTCAACGACACAGATCGTCGGGCTGCCGGCGGAGAGGGCGACTTCGGCCAGGGCGGTGGCGTTGGCGGTGTCGACGTCGGGGCGGACGACGTAGGCGCAGTCGTCCGGGCCGGCCAGCCATTGCACGGAGGTGATGGGGTTGAACAACGCCTCCCGGGCGGCGAAGTCGATCCGCACCAGCGCGGCTGCGTCGTCGCGGCGCAGCACGATGAACTCCGTCCGCCGGTACCCCTCACGGGAGAGGAGGACCTCCTTCACCGGGCCTTCCTCCAGCGGCTCCGTCCAGTGCTGCACGCTCACGCCCCGGTAGGGACGGCAGATGAAGTTGTCCGGCAGGCTCAACTGCGCCGCAGGGCCAGGCCGGCGGTGTCGGCCCGCAGCCCCCGGCGCAGCGTCTCCAGCGCGATCACCTCGTCGGTGGACACGTTGCCGAGGTTCACGTCGACACCGAGGTGGCGGACGAACCACTTCTGTTGGGACGGGGCCGGTGACTCGAAGATGATCCGGTCGACCGGCACCCGGGCCACGAGCGTGGAGACCAGTGGCTCGCGGACACGCCCGTCGGGATGGTAGAGACCGACGGTGCCCGATTCCCGGCCCTCGGCAAGGACGAAGGTGGCGCCGGCATCGAGGTCGGCCTCCATCTGGGCCGCCCAGTCCGCCGGGCGGACGGGCGCCTCGGTGTCCTTCGAGCCCACTTCGGCCAGGACGGTGAAGTCGCGAGCCAGCGCCTCGATCAGCCCGGCTTTGATCCCGGCGCCGTATTCCACCGTGCCTTCGGACACCTCGACCGCGTCGAACCCGATGGAGTCGGCCCACCGGACGAACTCGCGGAGCTTGCCCTGGACGGTGGCCAACTCCAGCAGCGTTCCCCCGATGCAGGTGCGGATGTTGGCCTCGCTGCAGGCCACGACCTTGGCCCGGATGTGGCGGCTGACGTAGGCCGTGCCCCAGCCGAACTTCACGAAGTCGATGTGGGCACCGGCCACCTCGAGCAGCGATTCCCGGGTCGAGATCGGAAGGCCCCGGTCGATCAGCGGGGTGTCGCCCCGCTCCCGCGGGTTCGCGGTTGGCTCGGGGCGGGCGCGGCGGGCGGCGCGG
>JAICGL010000714.1 GCA_025923175.1 Acidimicrobiia bacterium | reverse complement strand
GGGGAGGCGCTCCTGGTTGACCAGTGAACAGACGGCGTCGACGTCGAGCTCCACCCGCAGCTCGGCGCCGTGACCTCGGCGGTGGTACGGCGTGTCGGGGGCCTCGGCCGCCGCCGGTCCTGCCAGGTAGAGCCATCGGTCCTCGCCGGTGAAACCCCGGGCGAGCAGCGCCTCGTGGGTGGCGGGGCGATGTTGCCGGGGGAGGCCCTCCAGACCGACCGAGAGCTCCGTGGCCGACCAGAAGGCGAAGATCGGGTCGCCCCTGCGCACCCCGCGCAGGAGCGGCCAGAGCGTTGCCTCGACCAGGCCGGGATCCTCACCGGCGTGCAGCCAGAGCAGGTAGCGGTCGCCATTGCGCCGCCGTCCCAGCGCCCCCGCTCCGACGAGCGACCCGTTGGGCCCTTCCACGCCGATCGTCCGCATCGTCTCCAGCTCGCCCCACCACCACGGATCGGTGGTCGAACGGCCGGCCAGGGCGGTGCGGACCCGCTCCGGAGTGCAGGGCGGCTGGCCGGGGAGGCGCTCCTGGTTGACCAGTGAACAGACGGCGTCGACGTCGTCTGGCCCGAGCGGGCGGGTGTTCAAGAGAGGTCTAGGACCACTTTCCCGAAGGTGCGGTCCTTCTCCATCAGCTCGTAGCCCCGTTCGGCTTCGGCCAGCGGGACGACGACGTCGATCACGGGCTTGATGGCCCCCCGGCCGAGCAGGGGCACGACCTGACCCTCGAAGAGGTGGGTGGCGTCTGCCTTTTCGGCCGACGGGCGGGAGCGGAGCACCGTCCCCCGCACGATCAGCCGCTTGGCCAGCAGGGCCCCCATGTCGAGCTCCGCTTTCCGGCCTGCGATGAGGCCCACGATGACGATCCGGCCCTTGGGGGCGGCGGCGATGACGTCGACGCCGAGATACGGGCCGCCGATGAGGTCGACGGTGACGTCGATCGGCCCGGCTGCAGCCGTGATCTCTTCGGCCAGGGCGGCGGGCTCGAAACCCGAGGGAGCGAGAATCGGATGGGTAAGTCCCAGTTCGACGGCCCGGTCGAGCTTGTCCTTGGAGCGGCTGGTGCCGACGACGCTGGCTCCGAGGCATCCGGCGAGCTGGAGGGCGGCGGTGCCGACCCCGGACCCGACGGCGTGGACGAGAACCTGCTGGCCGCTCATGAGCTCGCCCTGCACGACCATGGCGTCGTGGGCGGTGATGAAGGCCTCCGGGATGCCACCCGCCTCGACCAGGTCGAAATCCGGCGGGATGCGGGCACAGTGGGCGGCCGCCGTGACCAGATACTCGGCCTGCCCGCCTCCGGCGACGATGCCCATGACCCGGTCGCCGGCACAGGGCGAGGTCACACCCGACCCAACGGCTTCGACGACACCGGCGAACTCGAGACCGGGAATGTCGGGCGGGACGCCGGGAGGGGCCGGATAGCGGCCGGCCCGCTGGAGGAGATCTGCCCGGTTGATGCCCGCCCCGTTGACCCGCACGAGGACCTGGTCGGCGCTTGGTTCCGGGACCGGCCGGTCCTCGATCACCAGCCTGCCGCCTTCCTGGATGACGAGGGCTCGCATGCGCCGGAGCCTAACCGGGGGTCTAGAGCCAGCTCTCAGCGGCGGACAGCAGGTAGCGGCTCACCGCCAGGCACCGCTCGAAGGCGTCGCAGAGCATCTCCTCGCCCTCGAGGATCTCCGAGAGCGACACCTCTTGCCGGGCGACCACCGTGAGGCTCCGCTGGGGGGCGTCGGTGGCCGAGGGGAACGAGTCGATTGCCGACACGTCGAGCGGTAGCTCCCGGCCCCCCACCCCGGCCAGCTCCGTGGCGAGCAGCAGCAGATCCGGCCCGTTGGTCAGCGGCGGAAGCACCCACGTGAACGTGAGCGGGAACTCGAAACCCTCCGGGGGCGCCTCGTCCTCGTTGAGGGTGTTCACGGCGTCCTCGAAGGAGAGGAGGGTCCGGGGGTCGATCTCCAGCGCCAAGTGGAGGTCGACCGGGCCGCCGCAGCCCTCCTCGGGATGCAGGTCGACCTCCCAGTTCTGCCGCAGGGAGTACGTCTCCAGGAAATGGCGCTCGTCGTGGATGTGGAAGCCGTGCCGCACGGCGTGGTCCTTCAGGTCGGCCACGTAGCCAGCGACGTCGATGACGGCCAACTCGTCCCTTTCGCTCGGTGGTGCAGCCCCCCATCCTGGCAGCCCGCAGTAGCGTGACCGGCGTGGCACTCCAAGGAGAGCCCCAGCAGGGCGGCGGGCTGATCTTTTTGGACGGCGAGCTCTCGGAGGTCGCACTCGACGACGACGAGTCCTCGAGCTT
>JAICGL010000713.1 GCA_025923175.1 Acidimicrobiia bacterium | reverse complement strand
CCGGCGCCGTCCATGCGGGCCGCCTCCTTCACCTCCGTGGGGATCGACTGGAGGCCGGCAAGGAGCGACAGGGCCACGAACGGAAACGACTGCCAGACCACGACCACGCCGACGGCGATGAAGGCGGGCCAGCGGTCGTTGAACCAGGAGAAGCCCATGAAGTCGTGGCCGAAGTGCGACAGCGACCAGTTCACCAGGCCGTACTGGTCGTCGAACATCCAGCGCCACACCACGCCGGCCGACACCCGGGGGACGGCCCACGGGAGCAGCACCAGCACGCCCAGGAGCGCCCGCCCTTTGAAGCGCTGGTCGAGGATCAGCGCCACGGCCAGGCCGGCCGCCATGGTGGCGGCCACGCAGGCGAAGCCGAACACGGCCGTCGTGAGGAACACCTCGCGCAGGTGGGCGTTGGTGAAAAGGTCCCGGTAGTTCTCCAGCCCGACGAAGCGGCTCTGGCCCCTGGCCAGGTACGGGAGGCCGGCGGAGCGGAACGACAGCCAGACCGTCCGCCCGACGGGGTACATCACGAGACCGAAGACGACGAGGAGCGCCGGAGCCAGCAACAGCCACGGCAGGACTCGCTGGTCGAAGTGGCGGGAGGACAAGCGGCCGCTGGAACGCACCAGCCGAGATTGTCGCCCGGCGGCGGAAGTGGTCGGGGGACCGGGCCCCTCAGCCACCGAAGGCGGCGTCCATCGTCTTCGCCACGTCCTTCATCGCTTGCGCCGCCGTTCGCTTCCCGGCCATCACCTGCTGCACGGCGGCCGTGAAGAGGCCGTCGGCCTCGAACGCTCCCCACTCCCTCGTGGGTGGGTAGGTGCGGGAGTGATCCTCGAGCTGGGCCGAGAAAGTCCGGTAAAGGGGATCGGCGGGCGTGGCTGCGGCCAGGGCGTCGCGGGCGCCGGGCAGGAAGCCGATCTTGGTGGTGAACGCCGCCACCCGGCCCGGGTCGAGGAGGAAGTCGAGATAGCGGCGGGCCGTCGGCGCCTTCTTGGTGCCGGAGAACACGACGAGGTGGCTGCCGCCGGCGAAGCTGTCACGCTCGCCGGAAGGGCCGGCCGGGAGCAGGGCCGTGCCGACCTTGCCGGCCAGCTCGGGGTGGGCGGAGAGCAGGGGCCGAAGGTCCCAGGCGCCGCCGATCATCATGGCGAGGTCGCCGGCCTCGAACGCCTTGCGGACGTCACGCGCGTTCCACGACAGCGCCCCGCCGGGGGCGAAGCGCTCGGTGCGGTAGAGGTCGGCGTAGAACTGCACGGCGGCGATCGCTTCGGGCGAGCTCATCCCGGAGCGCCACACGCCGCCCTTCCGGTAGGCGATCTCCCCGCCGTTCTGCCACACCATGGGCAGGACGTAGTGCGCGGCGTTGCCGGCCACGCCGAAGGCGGCCATGCCGGTGCGGTCGCGGATCGCCCGTCCGACGGACACGAGCTCGTCCCAGGTGGTCGGGACAGACAGGCCGAGTGAGGCGAGGACGTCGGTGCGGTAGATGAGCGCCCGCGCTCCGGCGTACCACGGGACGCCGTACACCGTGCCGTCGACCGTGGCGCCCTCGACCAGGCTGCTCACGAACCGGTCGGCGCCGTCGTCGGAGCCCGTCTTGGCGAGCTCGGCCGGTTCGAGGGCGCCGATGTCGCCGAACTCCGGGGTCCAGGTGCTGCCCATCTCGGCGACGTCGGGCATCTGGCCGCCGCCGATGGCGGTGACGAACTGGTCGTGGGCGCTGGCCCACGGCACGAACTGCACCGCGACCCGCTCGCCCGGGTGGGCGGCTTCGAACTCGCCGGTGGCCGAGGTGAAGAAGTCGCGAAGTTCGGGATTCCCGGGCTCCATGATCCAGACCTGGAGGGGGCCCTTGGCGGAGTGCCCTCCGTCGGACGGGGTCAGCGCCCCGCACCCCGGAAGCAGGGCGACGGTCAGCGCCAGGAGGAGAGCCCGGCGCATCAGGCGGACACCGGAGCTACCGGGTGGATGGTCGACGAGTCGAACACCAGGCCGGACAGGGGACCCCGGGCGGCGGGGGCGGCGAGGCGGGCGGCCCCGGCCAGCGCGTCGCCGGCGGCGGGGATCAGGTCGGCGGCCGGGAACGTCGCCCGGATGCGGGCCACGAACGGCTCGAGCAGCAGTGCGTCGGGGACCGTGAACAGGCCGCCCAGCCAGGTCACCGCAATCGGTGTGGTCGAGTTGGGATTGAGGCGGCGGGCGCAGGCCACAGCTGAGTCGGCCAGGTGGGTGGCGGCCTCCTTCCAGATGTGGCGGGCGACGTCGTCACCTTCGGCCGCCGCTTCGGCGACCTGGACCGT
>JAICGL010000712.1 GCA_025923175.1 Acidimicrobiia bacterium | reverse complement strand
CTGCTGGCCGCCCGCTACCCCGGGCTGGTGCGGGCGGCGGTCGACCGCTACGGCGTGGCCGACCTGTTCGACCTGGCCGAGACGACCCACCGCTACGAGTCCCGTTACCTCGACAAGGTGGTCGGCCCGCTGCCCGAGGCGGCCGCCCTCTACCGGGATCGCTCGCCGGTCAACCACGTCGCCGAGATCACCGTGCCGCTGCTCGTCCTGCAGGGCGACCGGGACAACACCGTCCCCAAGGCGCAGGCCGACTCCCTGGTCGAGGCACTCCGCCGGAAAGGGTCGACGGTCGAGTACCACGTCTACGAGGGCGAGGGCCACGGCTGGTCCAAACCCGAGACCGTCGCCGACGAGCTGGAGCGCGCCGAGAAGTTCCTCACCCGCTGGGTGCTCAAACGTTGACCGCCCTTCCACCCCCTCGCCGCCGGTCGGTGTCGTGCCTGAGCACGACCTGTGGTGTTGGAGGGTCATATAGACCCCTTCCCACGACCGGTCGTGCTGAGGTCCGGGTGTGAATGCCGACTTCGAGGCGGCGGACGGCGAGAGCGGCCCAGACCGGGCGGTGCTCCTGGCCCACGGCGCCGGCGCCGACCGAAACGCCAAGCCGCTGGTTGCCACCGCTCGGGCGCTGGCCGCAGCCGGTATTCCTTCATTGCGGTTCGACTTCCCGTACCGGACGGCCGGACGGCGGGCGCCGGATCGGCCGCCGGTGCTGCTGGCGGCGGTGCGGGACGCCGCGGCCGAGCTCTCGCAGCGGACGGGCCTGCCGCCGGAGCGGCTGGTGCTCGGGGGCCGGTCGATGGGCGGGCGGTACTGCTCGCTCGCCGTGGGCGACGCCGACGACCCATTGCCGGCGCTGGGGCTCCTGCTCCTCGGTTATCCGCTCCACCCGGCGGGGAAGCCCGACAGCCTCCGGGTCGAGCACTTTCCCCGCCTCGACGTTCCAGTCCTGTTCCTGAGCGGCGATCGCGATGCGCTCGCCGGAAAGGACGATCTGGAGAAGTGGGCCAGCACGATCCCGGGCCTAGTCGATTTCCACTGGCTGGCCGGCGGCGATCACGGCTTCCGGGTGCCGAAGTCGTTGGGCGGGAAGGGTGAAGCGGCGGTGTTGGCCGAGGTGGCGGACGTTTCCGCCAGATGGGTGGCGGACCTGCCCGGGCGCCCGTAACCTCGCTCGCCATGCAGACCATCTCGTACGAGCAGGTCGGCGCTGTGGGCTGGCTGCGGCTCAACCGTCCCGAGCGGCTCAATGCCATGACGATCGAGATGTGGGAGGAGCTCGCGAAGCTCGGCGAATCGCTCGGCGACGACTCGAGCCTGCGCTGCCTCGTGGTGATGGGGGAGGGGCGGGCTTTCTCCAGCGGCATCGATGTCGAACACCTGCTCTCCGGGGGTGGGGGCGGCCTGTTCGCCGAGGCTGGAAAGGGTTCCCAGCCGCTGGCCGACAGCCCGACTTCCGGGCTGGGCATGGAGGACAAGCTGGTCACCCGCATCGGTGACATCCAGGAGGCCTATACCTGGCTGGCCGACGCCCCGTATCCGACCATGGCGGCGATGCGGGGCTACGCCCTTGGCGGCGGGCTGCAGTTGGCCCTCGCCTGCGACCTGCGGATCGCCGCCCGGGGAACGAAGCTGGGTCTCCTCGAGCACAAATACGGGCTCCTTCCCGACCTCGGCGGTACCTACTGGCTCCCGCGGATCGTCGGGCCCGCCAAGGCCAAAGAGCTGATCTTCACGGCGGAGACCATCGACGCCGAGGAGGCTCTCCGCATCGGCCTCGTCAACCGCCTGGTGGACGACGGGGAACTCGACGGCGCCGTCGCGGCCATAGCCGAACGGATCGCCGCTCAGCCGCCGATCGCCGTTCGGGGGACGAAGCGGGCGGTCGACCGGGCCGCCACGCAGTCACTCGGCGAGGGGCTCCGGGAGGCCGCCATCGGCCAGGCCGAGTGCATCCGCTCGGCCGACTTCCTCGAGGCCGCCAGCGCCAATCTCTAGAAGCGAACTGCCGCTTACAAGAACGCTTGACCCGGGGGTTTGGGGGTGTCCCCCACGATGAGGATCGTTCTTCTCTCAGGCCGGTCCACGTACGATCGGCGGGACTATGAGTGACACGTCAAGCGAGTACTTCCTGGTCCGCCCGGGCGGGCCTCTCGAAGGTGAGATCAAGGTCTCCGGGGCGACCAAGAACTCCGGGCTCAAGCAGCTGGCGGCCGCCATCCTCGCCCCCGGGGTCTCCGTCTTCCACAACATGCCGCCCGTCCTCGATGCCACGGTGATGATCGAGGTGATCCGGGCCCTCGG
>JAICGL010000711.1 GCA_025923175.1 Acidimicrobiia bacterium | reverse complement strand
GCCTCGATCTCGGCCACCAGCTGCGCCCGGCGCTCCATCAGCGTGGCCAGGTCCGGCGGTCGGCGACGGAAGAGCCCCATGGGTTGTTCACCCTACCGGGCCCCGCCACCCAAAGCGGGGCCCGGGTCCCTCGACCCGATGACTACACCTCGCCTAGTCATTTGTGACTAGCCGGAAATGACGCGACCGGGCCATTGGCGCCCTAGCCCGCGCGACGCACACTTATGAGACACATGGCGTCCGCTTAACGGAGATTGGTCCGAATGGCTTGTTGGGGGATGGCAGCGAGGGTGAGGGTGGAGCAGATCGGCGACGGCTACGACGTCGTGCTGGCCGACGACGACGCCCTCGTCCTGGCCCATTACGACGCCGGCGACTGCGGCGACTGTGATCGCCCCCAGGATCGTCGCCTCCATGCCCGCCAACACGCCGAACGGTTTGCGGCGCAGGTGCGGCGCCTCCTTCGGAGGACCAGGAGCGGCCACTAGCCGGGCGGACTCGCCTCCTCACCGCGGCAGCCTCGGCCCCGGAAGGAGCAAGTGCGTTTCGTCACCACCGGCAGGAACGACCGGCCAGTTGACGAACAACCCCTTCATGCTGGGGGAACGCAGGAAACGGCCGGCCTACGCGCGGCCCGCACAGCCACGGACACCGAACGGCCGACGCTATGGCCTCCGGTCGCGGCGTCGTTTGTACCGCCTGCCGTAGCGCTCCGATGGCGCGCCATCACGGAGCGGCCGGCCGGCAGCGATTCCGTTTGCAGGCAACGGCGAATGCCCTCCTCGAATCCTGGTAAGGTCGCTGGCGGCGCTCCTCCAGACCCTGGTGGCGTGAATCCGTTTGTCGGATGACCCAGGGAGCTGCCCGTCGCAAGCGTTCGCCGTTGATCCAGCTCCGGCCCTCTCCCTCCTTCTGGCCGTCGTCGTAACGGCCGAGGAGGTGCGGCGCCGCTGAAGGCCCTTCCCCCAGCGCGCCTCGGAGGCGACCGCCGCCGGGCTCCCCTCCCACGATCGGGGGAGTCCGGCGGAGTCGCCGACACGCGAGGCGCCTCACTCAGTGCGCCCGACGCGGGACATCGCCGGCGGCCGGTCTGGGTACGAAGACGGTTACGGCGTCGTGCAGGCGTCGTACCGACGAGGAGGCGCCCGTATGGATATCGTCCGCAACGCCGATGGCACCCTCGTCGTTCCGGTGCAGCCGCAACGACACCATGACACCGATGATGATGCCGAGGGCCCGTCCGCAGGCGCTGATGGTGACGCGACACAGACCAAGGCGGCGCCGACCACCCGGGTCCTCCATCCCGGTGAGGGCGGATACGACGAAGCGCTGGCGGAATGGGACCTCCAGCAGAATCCCGACCGTGCTCCGGTCGTCTCGACCGCTACCGGGCGCCAGGAGGCGATGACCGTCGTGCACGCCGTGGCCACGTCCCCTGATCATGCCGTCGCTCCGGCGGTGGCCGCACTCGACGATCCGGAGGCCGGTGGCGAAGCGTTACGCCACGTTCTGGTCGGCGGTGTCCACTCGGTCGAAGCGTTCGCCGCCGAGGTCGCCGAGGCGAAGGGTGGCGACCCGCTGTCCGCACATCAGGCCACGAAGATCATCGGTGAGGTCCTGGCCGAGCTCGACTGATTCGGACCGGACCGGTCAGCCGGTCACTCCGACGACGAGGTGCCGGCTGGTGTGGGCGGCGTCATGTGGATTGGTTGGCACCGTATTGATAGGCGTTGATGTCGGTTCGGATGGCGGTCAGCCGTTCGTGTAAGTCGTTGAGCTTCGGGTCGTCCCGATGTTTGCTGAGGGTGTTGATCGCCTTGCGGAGCGAGCCGCTGATTTCCGCCATTTCGAGGGTGGTCAGTGGGCTCGTCATGGGTTGTGGGCGCTCCCGTCGTCGTTCTGGTCGAGCGAGTGGCTATGGCCTGCTGTCCTTCTGATACCCGGGGACGTTAGCTGGGAAGCTCGGGTGCTGACCCCTGTTGCCAATTAACGGAACGCTAGGCGATTCAAGTTGGCGCACCAGACTGCCGAAGCCCGGGGAGAGACATGGAACAGGAGGTTCCAAATGTCGGACCCCATGATTGCCACACGCCTGCCGGCGGTGGAGGCCGAGGCTCTGCACCGGCTCACAGCTCGGCTCGCCACGCTGGACCTCGACCCTGCCACGCTGGAGATCCTGACCGCCATCCTGACCGTCGACATCGATCTGCGCTCGGGTGACGAGGATCGTGAGGCCGTCACCTCCACGACCTAGCAACTTCGGTCGTCAGCGGAGGTATTTCAGGACCTGCCCGGCGAGGACGG
>JAICGL010000710.1 GCA_025923175.1 Acidimicrobiia bacterium | reverse complement strand
GGACGAGCGCCGCGCCCACCGAAGCGAGCGGCAGGATCTCGCGCGGGAACCAGACCTTCTTCACCAGGCCTGACCCGGCGACGACAGCGCCGGTTCCGCTGTTGAGCGCCGTGGTGAAGAAATTCCACACCAACAGACCCGACAGCAAATAGATCGGGAAACGGGGAATGCCCCCGCCGAGGATGACGTCGAAGGCGATGTAGAAGACGACGAGGTACATCGCCGGGTTCAGCAGTGACCAGGCGAAGCCGAGGGCGCTCGTCTTGTACTTCGCTTTCAGCTCCAGGCGAACGAGGTTCAGCAGGAGCTCGTGATGAGCGGCGATGGCCCGGATCTGGCCCAGCAGGGATGTCCGGTGGGTGATCGTGCGCGAGTCGGCGGCGAGACTTGCCATTTGGAAAAGAAAGGCTAGTGCGTGGGGCTCTGCGGCTCGGATCATGGGCACCGACCGCGTCACGAAGGCCACGAACCGGACGATCTGGCTAGCCTTCACGACGGGAGTGCCGGTCTGGGGTGCCGTGTCACCCCATTCACAGCGTCCGCCTCTTAGAGTGGTCCACCATGAGTCACTTGCGCCACCGATGTGACGAGAGAGTGATCGCATGAGTCGAGGCGTTCGTGTGGCGGCGGTGGCCGCCGTGGCGGGTTTCGCCGTCTTGGCGCCGATCCGCATGGCCGAGGGTTCGCCGAAGACCCGCTTCGCCGTCGTGCCCGCCGCGGTGCCGTCCGGGGCCCGGGCGGCGGCTGCCGTCGCTCTGCCGGAGGTCCCACCCGCGCCGGCGCCTGTGGTCGAGAGCCCGTTCCCGCTGTCGCACGTCGGGGTCCGCTGGGTCGGGAGCGAGGACGCTGCCGTCGACCTCCGCCTCGCCGGCGACGACGGGGTATGGAGGCCGTGGCGGGCCATGACCGTCGCCCACGACCTCGAGGACGGCGACGGCGGGCCCATCCTGTCGGAACTCATCCGGGCTCACGGCGCCACGCAGTTCCAGCTGCGGGCGACGGGCGAGGCCCGCAACGTCGAACTCGTGGCCATCGACACCATCCACGGTCCCCGCACCCGCCGGCTCGCCACTGCCGCCCCGGCCGCGGCCGCCGAGGAGGAGGACCCACCGTCCGACGGCGGTGAGGACCGCGGGCCCGACGCCGTCACGCCGTCTTCCACCACGACGACCCGGGCGTCGTCGACGACCACCACAACGGTGCGGCCCAAGCCCAAGGTGTCCCAGCCCAACATCATCACCCGGGCCGAGTGGGGCGCCGACGAGTCGATCCGCAAGAACGACCAGAAGTACGCGCCGATCAACAAGCTGTTCGTGCACCACACCGTCACGTCACCCGACGGTCAGGATTCCGACCCGGCGGCCACGGTGCGAGCGATCTACGCCTACCACGTGCAGGGCAACGGCTGGGACGACATCGGCTACAACTTCCTGATCGACGGCGAGGGCCGCGTCTACGAGGGCCGCTGGGCCCGCGACTACGCAGCCGGTGAGGAGCCGACCGGCGAAGACCTCAACGACAACGGGGTCGTCGGCGCCCACGTCCTCAACCACAACGCCGGTTCGGCGGGCGTGGCGATGCTGGGCGACTTCACCAACGGCGAACCCACCGAGGACGCCCGCGAGGCGCTCATCAAGTTCATGGCCTGGAAGGCCGACCGTCACGGCATCGACGTGCTGGCCAAGGACCCGTTCACCAGCAGCGACGGGATCGTCTCGACCTTCCCCAACCTGGCGGGCCACCGCGACGCCGGCCAGACCGCCTGCCCCGGTAGCCAGCTCTACCCGCTCCTGCCCGACATCCGGGAGGAGGTGGCGCAGTACGTGACGGCCGTCAGCGGCTCCACGAGCGGTTACTGGACGGCGACGGCCGACGGCCGCGTGCTGCCCTTCGGCAGCGCCTCGGCGTTGGGATCGATGGCCGGTACGACCCTGTCCGGCGCCGTCGTGGGCATGGCTCCCACGATGTCGGGCAAGGGCTACTGGCTGCTGGGCTCCGACGGAGGGGTCTTCTCCTTCGGTGACGCCAAGTTCTACGGGTCGACCGGCGACATCAAACTCAATAAGCCGGTGGTGCGGATGGCGCCGACTCCGACCGGCAAGGGCTACTGGTTCGTGGCGTCGGACGGGGGGATCTTCTCCTTCGGTGACGCCAAGTTCTACGGGTCGACGGGCAGCATCAAGCTCAACAAGCCGGTGGTGCGCATGGCGCCGACTCCGACCGGCAAGGGCTACTGGTTCGTCGCCTCGGACGGAGGGATCTTCTCCTTCGGTGACGCCAAGTTCTACGGGTCGACCGGCGCCATCAAGCTCAACAAGCCG
>JAICGL010000709.1 GCA_025923175.1 Acidimicrobiia bacterium | reverse complement strand
GCATCCGACCTCGAGCACCACCCCGCCCCGCTCCCGAATGGGCTCGAGCCGCTGGATGATCCCGGGCGCGCAGGCGTCGGCATGGAACCCAAAGCCAAGATGGTGCACCAGCGCGAGATCGTGCCGGTAGTACCGGTCAGGAGAAGGCTGGTCGGACTCGCTGCGGGTCACGTCCCGTTCACTGGGGCGCTTGGCATGGCGGGGAGCATAGGCACGACCGTCGGCCGCCGTTGTGGGATAGCGGCTTCTCGCAGATTTCTTCTTGACATGCGAACACATGTTCGATAATATGACGCTGCCTCGAGGTTGCCGGGCATAACGGCCCTCCTCCCGTTTCGAAGAGTGCGTGCTGGGGCGCGCCGGGCTGGTCGAGGAGGTGTGGTGGAACAGTCTCTCGTCGAGTTGGTCCGGGTGCTGCGCGCCGCGCTCGTCTCCTTCGACCCTGTCGTGTACTCGGGGGAAGAGTGCGCTGTCCTCGTTGAAGAACTCGCCGCCGTCGAGAAGGTCGGTGCCGTTGTCCGTGTGTCGGCCGCCGTCCGGGCCGGGGAGTGCGGTGCGCATCGGGAGCGGGGTTTTGCCGATGTGTCGGACTGGATGGCGCGGGCCACCGGCTCCACGGCCGGTTCGGTCAAGACAGCGCTGGAGACGGCAGCGGCGGTAGAGACGCAGCCGGAGGTCAAGGCGGCGCTGGAGGCCGGCGAGCTGTCCTTCGCCCAGGCCCGGGAGCTCGTCAGGACCGAAGCGGCCGTGCCGGGCTCGACGGCAGGATTGCTTGACGTGGCCAAGCGCGAGAGCTTTCGGACGCTCAAGGAGAAGGCCCGTGACCGGCGGGTACGGGCCATCGACCCCGAAGAGCTCCACGCCCTCCAGCACGCGGCCATGTACCACCGGACCTGGATCAACGCGTTGGGCAACGTGGCCTATGCCGGCGAATTCCCGCCCGAACTCGGGATCCCCTTCAAGAACCAGCTCGACGCAGAGACCGACCGGCTCTGGCTCAACGCATACCAAGATGCCAAGCGACAGGACGGCACGGGCGTCGACGGTTCCGGGGCAGAGAAGAAGTTGAGCCGGGCAGCCCTCGCCGCCCAGGCGTTTGCGCGGATGATTGAGAACGGCGGCGGGAAGGGCAAGTCCGACCGGGCCGACATGGTGATCGTCTGCGACCTGCGGGCGTACCGGCGGGGTCACGCCCACGAGGGCGAACCCTGCCACATCATCGGCGGCGGGCCCATTCCCGTCTCGCTGGCCAAGGACCTCAGCCGGGACGTCTTCCTCAAGGCCGTGCTGCACACCGGCACCGAGCTCCGCACCATCGCCCACTTCGGCCGGAGGTATCCGGCGGCGCTGCGCACCGCGCTCGCGCTCGGAGCGCCACCCGAGTTCAACGGCAATGTCTGCGCCGCTCCAGGCTGCGACAGGCGATACCACCTTCAAAGAGACCACATTGACCCCGTCGCCAACGGCGGGCCGACCTCCTACGACAACAACCAGCTGCTCTGCCCACCCGACCACCGCATCAAAACCGAGCAAGACCGGAAGGCGGGGCTCCTCAGCGGCCGCAAGAAGCCACGAGGCCCGGACCCGAAGCGGGCAGGGCCGAGCCGGGACAAGTCGCGACCTCGTCTTATGTGAGCGTCGGCGCGTCGGACTCGACCACCCGGCTTCGTCGCTTCCCCCATGAGTGGACTTCCCCAACTGCTCTTTGACAACTCAATAGCAGTCCTGCGGGCTGGCATCGGTGTGGGTGCTCGGCGGCCGAAGGCGGCTTCCACAGCTGCTGAACTCGTTGGGTGGGGAATCTCCGGGCAAGATGGCGGCGGACCTCACAGGATGGGCTCGGCAGGCGTTGACCAGGTGTGGCGATGCAACCGTTTGAAGCGATCGTGGCTGAGCACGGGCAGGTGGTGATGCGGGTTTGCCGCGCGCTGCTGGGGCCTGTCGAGGCTGAGGACGCCTGGTCGGAGACGTTTCTGGCGGCGTTGCGGGCGTATCCGCAGCTACGGGCGGGCAGCAATGTCCGGGGGTGGCTCGTGACGATCGCTCATAACAAGGCGGTCGATCAGATTCGGGCCCGGGTTCGGGTGCCCGTGCCGGCTGGTGAGCTTCCCGAGCGCGTCTCGGGGGGCGAGCCGGGGCCGGTGCAGAAGCTGCCCGACGGCGAGCTGAGGCGCGCACTGGCCGAACTTCCTCCGAAGCAGCGGGGGGCGGTCGTGTACCGGTATCTGGCGGATCTGCCGTATGCCGAGGTCGCGGTGCTGCTCGATTGCAGCCAGGCGGCCGCACGGCGCAGCGCTGCGGATGGCATCGCCCGTCTCCGCCGG
>JAICGL010000708.1 GCA_025923175.1 Acidimicrobiia bacterium | reverse complement strand
TCCCCCGACGACGCCGTCGCCACCCTCGAGGAACTCCAGCACGACGCTCAGGCCGCGCTCCGCGGGATCCGGGACCTGGCCCAGGGAATCCATCCTTCCGTGCTTGCCGACCAGGGGCTGGTGGCTGCGGTCGAGGACCGCAGTGCCCGTCTGCCGCTGGAGATCGTGGTGGTCGCCGACGAGGCGACCCGGAACCAGCGATTCCCCGACCCGATCGAGGTCGCCGCCTTCTTCGTCGTGTCCGAGGCCCTGGCCAACGTGCTCAAGCACGCCAACGCCGGGCGGGCGACGGTGACGTTGGCGCGTTTGGACGGCGCCCTCGTCGTCAACGTGTGCGACGACGGCTGCGGGTTCGACCCGGCGGCCCGGGACGGGAGCGGGCTGACGCATCTTGCGGACCGGGTGGGCGCGGTCGGCGGCACCTTCCAGTTCGACACGGCGCCAGGGGCAGGTGTCGCCGTCACCGCCGTGCTTCCCTTCCCGGACCACACGCACCATGGCTGAGACTCCGCTGCGGGTGGTTATCGCCGAGGACAATCGTCTCGTGCGCGAAGGAACGACCCGGCTGCTGGAGATGACCGGTGAGGTCGAGGTCCTCGCCGCCGTCGGTTCGGCTCCCGAGCTCATCGAGGCGGTGGAACAGCTTGCGCCCGACGCCGTGATCACCGACATCCGTATGCCCCCGGGTCATGGAACGGAAGGCATCGATGCCGCCCATGCCCTCCGAGCTGCCCATCCGGCGCTCGGGGTCGTGGTTCTCTCCCAGTACGCCGACTCGTCCTATGCCACCCGATTGCTCCAGGACGGGGCGGCCGGTCTCGCCTACCTGCTCAAGGACCGGGTCGGCGACTACGAGGGGCTCCTGCATGCGCTCCGGGAGGTCGTCGCCGGCCGGTCCGTGATCGACCCCGACGTGGTCGAATCCCTTGTGGGGATGAACCGCCGGGCAGCGGCTTCACCCATCGGCCGTCTGACCCCACGGGAGCTCGAGGTGCTCTCGGCCATGGCGGAGGGCAAGACCAACGCCGCCATCGCCGGGTCGTTGCACCTGTCCGACTCGGCAGTGGAGAAGTACATCAACGCGATGTTCGCCAAGCTGGACCTGCCGCCGGAGGCGGCCGTCCACCGCCGGGTCATGGCGGTCCTGACCTACCTACGGGCCGCTGGCGCATCCCACTGAGCGGGACACCCGATCGATGGCCGGGCGGCGGCGGGCGCTCTCGTGGGTGGCGCCCGCCGCCGCACCGGCCCGGACGCCCTGGGAAGTCTTCGGGGTGAAGGTAAAGAGTCCAAATGAACGTCAGCCCGCGGCGACGTTGCCAGGGGCGGAAAGTTGGGCAACGCCCCGAAGGTGCGCACCGCCACGAACGGTGGCGTCCTGGTGCCCCGAATGCTTGAGATCTCAAGCGGCCGGATACTATATCCAGCACGTGCATCCATTCGGGCCCGCACCCCCCGGCGGACCCGGTACCGGAAGGAGTCGCACGAATGCCGTTTGTGAAGCAAGTGCCGGCCCGCCGGCGGGAGCAGGAGACGCCTGACGAGATCGAGGCCGTGCCCGCCTCAGGTGGTGGCGAAGACCTGATCGAGGACATCGACGACCTGCTCGACGAGATCGACTCGATCCTCGAGGAGCAGGCGGTGCTCACCAACTACAAACAGAGGTCGGGGCAGTGAATCTCGCCGTCCGGGCGACGGGCGGAGACCTGAACCTCCAGGCGACGCTGTCGTTGTCGAGCGCGACCGGGCCCGACGAGGAGCCCGTCCGCCCCCACCACCCGATCACCTGCTCGAGCCCCCTGCGCTTCGAGGATGACGGGACGTTCGCCTGCAGCCACGCCAGCGTGCCTCCCGGCGACGGCCGCACACAGTCGTGCCTCGACCACACGGTCGCCCTGCTGCTGCTGGAGCTCGTCCAGGACCTCTGACGGCCGCTACGCCGCCGTGAATGTCACGTAGTCGTCGACGAGGGTCCGGAGGACCGGCAGGCTGACCGACGACGAACCCAGCACGACGTCGTGGAAGGCCTTGATGTCGAACCGGTCGCCGAGGCGGGCCCGGGCGTCCTCCCGGAGCCGGAAGATCTCCCGCTGGCCGATCTTGTAGGCCAGCGCCTGGCCGGGCATGCCGATGTAGCGGTCGACCTCGACCTCGATCTCCCCCAGGGTCACGGGGGCGTTGGCGGCCATGAAGTCGATGGCCTGCTGGCGGCCCCACCCGAGGGCGTGCAGGCCGGTGTCGACGACGAGCCGGCAGGACCGCCACGAATCGGCGGCCAGCATCCCTATCCGCTCCAGGTCGTCGGTGTAGAGCCCCATCTCGGCCG
>JAICGL010000707.1 GCA_025923175.1 Acidimicrobiia bacterium | reverse complement strand
CGGGTGACGGCCACCCTCGTGGTCCCGACCATGATGGCCGCCCTGGCCGACGAGCAGCGCCGGCGCCCCCGGGACGTCTCGTCCCTCACACACCTGAGCTACGGCGGCGCTCCCAGCGCCACCGAGACGCTCCGCCAGGCGCAGGCCGCCTTCCCGGAGGCGACGCTTCTCCACATCTACGGCGCCACGGAGACCTCGCCCATCGTGACCCTGCTGCCCGACCAGGGAAAGGTCCTGGACAGCCCCCGCGCCCGCTCCTGCGGCCAGCCCGCCGTGGGAGTCGAGGTGCAGATCGTCGATGCCGACGGGACCCCGGTGCCGGCCGGCACGGTCGGCGAGGTCTGCGCCCGGGGGCCGAACATCATGGCGGGCTACTGGAACAAACCCACCGAGACTGCCCGGGCGCTGCGCGACGGGTGGTACCGGACGGGCGACCTCGCCTACATGGACGAGGAGGCCTACATCTTCCACGTCGACCGGTCCAAGGACATGATCGTCACCGGCGGCGAGAACGTGTACTGCTCAGAGGTGGAGAACGCCCTCTACCAGCATCCCGCTGTGGCCGAAGCGGCGGTGTTCGGCGTGCCGCATCCCCGCTGGGGCGAAGCTGTCCATGCCGCGCTGGTCCTCCGCTCTGAGGTCGGAGAGGACGAGTTGCAGACCCATTGTCGGGCGCTGATCGCCGACTACAAGATCCCCAAGTCGTTCGAGTACCACACCGAGCTGCCCAAATCCGGTGCCGGCAAGGTCCTCAAGCGGGAGCTTCGTGGGCCGCACTGGGCCGAGAAGGAAGGCTTCGTCAGTTGAGCTCCTTATCGCTCCGTGCTGCCCTGCTCGCGTTCGTTCTCATGGCTGCTGGAGCCTGTGGCGACGAGAAGGTCGAGAAGGGATCGGAGGGCAAGCTCAAGGTCGTCACGACGGTCGCGCCGATCACGAGCATCGCCGCCAATGTGGCCGGCGACCTGGCAGATATCGAGGGCGTGGTGCCCGAGGGGACCAACTCACACACCTTCGAACCGGCGCCGAGCGTGGCCGAGGTCCTGTCGAAGGCCGACCTCATCCTCATCAACGGGCTCGTTCTCGAGGAGCCGACCAAGAAACTGGCCGAAGGGAACCTGAAGAGGGGGGCCAGGATCGTTGAGATCGGAACCGAGGTTCTCCCGCAGAGCGAGTGGATCTTCGACTTCTCCTTCCCAAAGGAGGAGGGGAAGCCCAACCCGCATCTGTGGACCGACCCGACCTGGGCCAAGAAGTACGCCGACGTGATCCGGCGCGAGCTCTCCGCCAAGGACGCGAAGAACGCCGGCGGCTACCAGAAGAACTACGACGCCTTCGCCGCTCTCATCGACGAGTTCGACAAGGCGATGCGGACGTCGTTCGCCACCCTGCCAAGGGAGCGGCGCAAGCTCCTCACCTACCACGATGCCTACGCCTACTTCGCCAAGACCTATGACTGGCAGGTCATCGGCGCCATCCAGGTGGAGAACTTCGAGGACCCGACTCCCAAAGAAGTCGCCGCGCTGATCGACCAGGTCAAGGAGTCGAAGGTCCCGGCAATCTTCGGATCCGAGGTCTTTCCTAGCCCCGTTCTGGCCCAGATCGGCAAGGAGGCCAACGTCCGCTACGTCGACGTGCTCCGGGACGACGACCTGCCCGGCAAGCCGGGCGATCCCGAACACTCGTGGGTCGGCCTGATGCGATTCGACTACGTCACCATGGTCGAGTCCCTCGGCGGAGACCCTGCCGCTCTGAAGGGTTTCGCCGCCCGCAATGTGGCACCCGACAACGCCAGGTATCCGCAATAGACCTGCACCCTTCGTTAGGCGGCTTTATCGCAGCGGTTAGGGGCTCCTAAGATCACAGGGGTGCGGGTCAATCCAACGGACGAGGAGTACCTCCAGACCTACCTCGAGCTCCTTGAGGACGGGATCCGGCCGATCGGAGCGCGCCTGGCGGAGCGGCTCGGGATCAGCGCAGCGGCGGTGTCGGAAGGGATGCACCGGCTCATCCAGCGCGGTTACGCCGTCGAGCAAGACAGGATCTTCAGCCTGACGGCGACCGGGGAGGACGCCGGCCGCACGGTGATCCGCCGGCACCGGCTGGCGGAATGCTTCCTCGTGAACAGTCTCGGGCTGCGCTGGGAACGGGCCCATCTTGAAGCGGCCCGCTGGGAGCATGCCCTCTCCGAGGATGTCGAGCAGCGGATCATCGCGATGCTCGACGATCCGGCCGTGTGCCCGCACGGCAATCCCATCCCGGGGTCGAAGCGGGCTCGGCCGCCGGAGGAATCGGAGCCCCTCGCCGAGAGTCGTCCCGGGCGGATGCGG
>JAICGL010000706.1 GCA_025923175.1 Acidimicrobiia bacterium | reverse complement strand
GGCGAACGACGCCGCGTGCGCCACGCGCAGACGCCGTTCCCCGGCCGCCTTCACCGCGGGGACCATCAGATCCCGCTGATGGGAGCGGAACAGGTTCGCCAATCCGCCCTGCGTCACCACCACACCCTTCGGCACTCCCGTCGAGCCCGACGTGTAGATGACGCAGGCCGGATCTCCCGGGAGGGGCGCGCGGAATGGCACCGGCGCGACGTCGACGGCCGGTGCGTCGATCAGCACGACCGGCCGTCCGGCGAGGAGCGGCCAGGCCGTGACGACCGGCAGGGTGCTTACCACCGCGACGGGAGCGGCGTCGTCGAGCATCACCCCCAGCCGGCCGGACAGCTGGTCGGGATCGAGCGGCATGTAGGCGGCTCCGGTGCGGGCGACCGCCAGGAGGGCGGGGACCATCTCCGCCCGGGGCACGGCCAGTGCCACCACCCGGCCGGGTCCGGCGCCGGCGAGGACGAGCCGGCGGGCGAGCGCCTCGACGGCGGCATCCAGTCTGGCGAAGGTCAGCGACCCGGTCGACCAGCGCAGCGCCGGAGCATCCGGGCTCGCCGCCACCTGCGCCGCGAACAGCTCCACCAATGTCTCGGGGACACCGGGCCGGCCGGTGTCGTTCCAGCCGACGATGACATGGTCCCGTTCCGGCGGGGTCAGCAGATCCACGGCCGACAGCGGCCGGTCGAGATCGCCGCACAGCCCGTCGAGCAGCCGGACGAGCCGGGCGGCGAAACCTTCGACGCTGGCCCGGTCGAACAGGTCGGCGGCGTATTCGATGGAGCCCTCGAGGCCAGCGGCGTGCCCGTCGCCGGTCTCGAAGAAGTCGAAGGTGAGGTCGAACTTGGCGCCCGTCCGCCGCGTCGCCGGGTCGTCCTCATCTCGGGGGGCACCCCCGGACCCCCGGGCGTCGCCACCGTCGAGCGGGCCACGGTGCTGGTAAGCCACCATCACCTGGAACAGCGGATGGCGGGCGGCCGACCGCGGCGGGTTCAGCGCCTCGACCAGCAGGTCGAACGGCAGCTCCGCATGGGCGAAGGCGGCCAGGTCCGCCTCTCGCACCCGGCCCAGCAGCTCCCGCAGCGTCGGGTTGCCCGACACGTCGGTCCGCAGGACCAGGGTGTTGACGAAGAAGCCGACCAGCCCTTCGAGTGCGGCGTCGTCCCGGCCGGCGACCGGCACGCCCAGCGGGATGTCCGTGCCCGCTCCGGAGCGGGCCAGCAGCGCCGCCACCGCGGCGTGGAGCACCATGAAGGGTGTGGTGCCGGTCTCTCGGGCCGCGTTGGTCACCCGGGCGGCGAGATCGGCGGGGACCTCGAAGACGACGGTGCCGCCGTCGAAGCTGGGAGCGGGAGGACGGGCCCGGTCGGTGGGGAGCGCCAGCTCTTCGGGGATCCCCTCCAGGGCGTCACGCCACCATTCCGACAGCCGGGCGGTCGGGCTGTCCGGATCCGCTGCGTCACCCAGCCACTCCCGTTGCCACAGGGCGAAATCACGGTAGGAGACGGCCGGCGGCCCCCACAGCGGCGTCCGGCCCTGGCGCAGCGCGTCGTATGCCGTCTCCAGGTCGCCGAGCAGCGCGACGTCCGACGCCTCGTCGATGGCGATGTGGTGCACCACCAGCGACAGGACGGCTTCGGTACCGGCCCGCAGGAGCGTTGCCTGCAGCGGCGGTTCGCGGTCGAGCTCGAAGCCGTACTGCGCCAGCTCGTCAAGGTGCTCGTCGACCGAGTCGGCCGCGCAGTCGACGATCCGGAGCGGCACCGGTCCGGCGGGGAGGACGACCTGATGCGGCACACCCTCGTGGTCGGGGAAGACGGTGCGGAGCGTCTCGTGGCGCTCGACGACATGCGCCAGCGCTGCCTCCAGCGCGGTGGTGTCCACCGGTTCCTCGAGCGACACGGTGACCGGCACGTTGTAGGTCGGGGCGGGCCCCTCCAGCCGGTAGAGGAACCAGAGGCGGGACTGCGCCGCCGACAGCGGCCACCGCCCGTCGGCCGGAGTCTCGAAGCGCCGCAACGGCGGACGGGCGCTGTGCTCGCCCAGCTGTGCGGCGAGGCTGGCCACGGTCGGGGTGTCGAAGACGGCCCGCAGCGGGATCTCGACGGCGAGGAGCGCTCGGGCCCGGGCGACGAGCCGGGCGGCCAGCAGCGAGTGGCCCCCGAGCGCGAAGAAGTCGTCGTCGGCGCCGACGGTTTCCGGCGAGAGGTCGAGCAGCTCTGCGAAGAGCCGGGCCAGCGTCTCTTCGGCCGGCCCGGTCGGTGCCCGTCCGGTGCCAGAAACCCGCGCTGGCGCGGCCACCCTGGCCTGGTGGTCGGCAAGGCGGCGGAGGTAGT
>JAICGL010000705.1 GCA_025923175.1 Acidimicrobiia bacterium | reverse complement strand
TGCAGCGCGATTCGTTCGAATGGTTCCTCGAGAAGGGGATCGCCGAAACCCTCACCGACATCTCCCCCATCGAGGACTTCACCGGCTCCCTCAAGCTGGAGCTGGCTGACCCCGAGTTCGAGCCCCCGAAGTACTCCGAAGAGGAGTGCAAAGAGAAGGACATGACCTTCTCGCGCCCCCTCTTCGTGACCGCCCGCTTCATGAACGCCCAGACGGGTGAGATCAAGGAGCAGACGGTCTTCATGGGGGACTTCCCGATGATGACCGAGAAGGGCACGTTCATCATCAACGGCACCGAGCGGATCGTGGTGTCGCAGCTTGTCCGCTCGCCGGGCGTCTACTTCGGAGTCACCCCCGACAAGACCTCGCCCGACATCGAGATCATCGATGCCAAGGTCATCCCCGGGCGGGGCGCCTGGCTCGAGTTCGAGGTCGACAAGAAGAACACGGTCTACGTCCGCATCGACCGCAAGCGGAAGCAGCCGGTCACCGTCCTGCTCAAGGCACTTGGCATGGGCGACGACCACGAGGCCCTGCGCACCCTCCTGCTCGACTCCCGGGGCCAGCCCTTCGAGTCGATCGGCAACACGCTCGATCGTGACCACACCGAGACGGTCGACGACGCCTTCCTCGACATCTACCGGAAGCTCCGCCCGGGCGAGCCGCCCACGGTGGAGTCGGCCCGCGGCCTGCTCGAGAACCTGTTCTTCAACCCCAAGCGCTACGACCTGGCCAAGGTCGGCCGGCACAAGGTCAACAAGAAGCTCAAGGAGGAGTTCGACGCCCTCGAGCCCGTCCTCGAGCGGATCGGCCTCGAGCGCCCGACCGACGCCGACCTCACCCTGACGCGGGCCGACATCCTGGCCACGGTCTCCTACCTCGTGAAGCTCCACGCCCGCGAGCCCGACCACTGGGACGACGACATCGACCACTTCGGCAACCGCCGGATCCGGTCGGTGGGCGAGCTCATCCAGAACCAGGTCCGCATCGGCCTCTCCCGGATGGAGCGGGTCGTCCGCGAGCGGATGACCACCCAGGACGTCGAGGCCATCACGCCCCAGACGCTCATCAACATCCGGCCCGTCGTGGCCGCCATCAAGGAGTTCTTCGGGTCCTCGCAGCTGTCGCAGTTCATGGACCAGACGAACCCGCTGTCCGGCCTGACCCACAAGCGGCGCCTCTCGGCCCTCGGCCCCGGCGGTCTCTCCCGGGAGCGGGCCGGCTTCGAGGTCCGTGACGTCCACCCCTCCCACTACGGGCGGATGTGCCCCATCGAGACGCCGGAAGGCCCGAACATCGGCCTCATCGGCTCGCTGGCCAGCTACGCCCGCGTCAACAAGTTCGGCTTCACCGAGACCCCGTACCGGAAGGTCGTTGCCGGTCAGGTCACCGACGAGACCGAGTACCTCGCCGCCGACGACGAGGACCGCTACGTCATCGCCCAGGCCAACGCCGCCGTTGACGAGCACGGCCGGTTCATGGACGAGCGTGTCCTCGTCCGGTCCCGCCGGGGTGAGGTGGAGTTCGTCAGCCCCGACCGGGTCGACTACATGGATGTGTCGCCGAAGCAGATCGTGTCGGTGGGCACCGCCCTCATCCCGTTCCTGGAGCACGACGACGCCAACCGGGCCCTGATGGGCGCCAACATGCAGAAGCAGGCCGTGCCGCTCGTGCGGACCGAGGCTCCCTACATCGGGACGGGCGTCGAGGGCCGAGCGGCCCGCGACGCCGGAGACCTGATCATGGCCGAGGCCGACGGCCGGGTGGCCGAGGTCACCGGAGACACCATCACCGTCGAGTACGACGGCGGCATCGGCCGCAAGACCTACCGGCTGGCCAAGTTCCGCCGCTCGAACCAGACGACCTGCATCAACCAGCGGCCGCTGGTCAACGAGGGTGAAGACGTCAAGACCGGCGACGTGCTGGCCGACGGCCCGTCCACCGACCATGGCGAACTCGCCCTCGGCAAGAACCTCCTCGTGGCGTTCATGTCGTGGGAAGGCTCCAACTTCGAAGACGCCATCATCCTCTCCGAGCGTCTCGTGCGCGACGACGTGCTGACCTCGATTCACATCGAGGAGCACGAGATCGACGCCCGCGACACCAAGCTCGGTGCCGAGGAGATCACGCGGGACATCCCCAACCTGTCCGAGGAGATCCTGAAGGACCTCGACGAGCGGGGCATCATCCGGATCGGAGCCGAGGTCGGCGCCGGCGACGTCCTCGTCGGCAAGGTCACCCCGAAGGGCGAGACCGAGCTCACCCCCGAGGAGCGGCTCCTGCGGGCCATCTTCGGTGAGAAGGCCCGGGAGGTCCGCGACACCTCGCTCAAGGTGC
>JAICGL010000704.1 GCA_025923175.1 Acidimicrobiia bacterium | reverse complement strand
TGGCGAACCTGGGGGTCGCCGACGAGACCGGCCACATGGGCCAGGATCGGCACCTCGGCCTTCACCAGGTCGCTGTACTCGATGTCATGGTGGCGGGTCAGCGCCCCGACGGCGATGTGATCGCCGCCGTCGCGGATGTAGGACAGGTCACTGATCCGGGCGACGTCGATGAGGACGGACGGCGACGCCAGCCGGAGCTTCATGAGCGGGATCAGCGAGTGGCCACCGGCCAGCAGCTTGGCGTCCTCGCCGTGCTCGGTCAGCAGGCTGACGGCCTCCTCGGCCGACCCTGCTCGGACGTAGTCGAACGCCGCCGGGATCATCGGGCCCCTCCCTTTGCCTCTTGAATCGTCGCCCACACGCGTTGTGGCGAGGCGGGCATCTTGATGTCGGTCACGCCGAGCGGCGCCAGGGCGTCGACGATGGCATTGATCACCGCCGGGGTGGAGGCGATGGTGCCGGCCTCGCCGATGCCCTTCACGCCGAGCAGGTTGGTTGGGCTCGGCGTCACCGTGGAGCCGAGGTCGAAGTTGGGCATCTCCGCCGCCGACGGTACGAGGTAGTCGGCCAGCGTCGACGTCAGGAGGTTTCCATCCTCGTCGTAGGACGCCTCCTCGAACAGCGCCTGGGCCACTCCCTGGACGATCCCGCCATGGATCTGACCTTCCACGACCATCGGGTTGATCTGGTTGCCGCAGTCGTCGACGGCGACGTACCGCAACAGCGCGACCCGGCCGGTCTCCTCATCGACCTCCACGACGCAGACGTGGGTGCCGAAGGGGAAGACGAAGTTCGGCGGGTCGAACGACGCCTCGGCCCGCAGATTCGGCTCGAGCCCATCCGGCAGGTTGTGGCCGGTGAAGGCGGCGAAGGCGATGCCCTGGATGGGCATGGACTTCTCCGGCGTCCCCTTGACGGAGAAGCTGCCGTTGGCGAACTCGAGGTCGTCCTCCGCCACCTCGAGCTGGTGGGCGGCGATGGTCCGGGCCTTGTCGATCACCTTGTCGGGGGCCATGGCCACCGCCGTCCCGCCGACCGCCAGCGACCGGGAGCCGTAGGTGTCCATCCCGAGCGGCGAGATGGAGGTGTCGGAGTGGAGGACGTCGACGTCGTCGGGGCTCACCCCGATCCGGTCGGCCACGATTTGCGACCAGCACGTCTCGTGGCTCTGGCCATGGGGTGTCGTGCCGGTCACCACCTGGACCTTGCCGGTGGGCAGCAGCTGGACGCTGGCCGCCTCCCAGCCGCCGGCGCCGTACTTGAGGGCGGCCAGCACCCGGCTCGGGGCCAGGCCGCACATCTCGCAATAGCTCGACAGGCCGATGCCGAGATGGGTCTTGGCTCCCGACTCCCGCCGTGTCTGCTGCTCCTTGCGGAGGGTTTCGTAGCCGACCATCTCCAGCGCCTTGTCCAGGGCGCCGTCGTAGTTGCCGCTGTCGAAGGTCAGGCCCGGCGCGGAGTTGTACGGGAACGCGTCGGCCGGGATGAAGTTGCGCCGCCGCAGCTCCGCCGGGTCGACGTCGACCTTGCGGGCGAGGGCATCCATCGCCCGTTCGATGGCATACGTCGCCTCCGGCCTCCCGGCACCCCGGTAAGCATCGGTCGGGGTCATCGTCGTGAACACCGACCGGCACGTGAAGGAGTACGCCGGCACGTCGTACACACCGTGGTAGAGGAACGCCCCGAGGAGCGGGATGCCCGGTGTCACCAGCTGCATGTAGGCACCCATGTCGGCCACGAGGTTGACCCGGACGGCGGTGACCTTGCCGTTCTCGTCGGCGGCCAGTTCGATGTCCTGGATCTGGCCGCGGCCCTGGATGGTGGCCTGAGCGTTCTCCGTGCGCTCCTCCGTCCACCGCACGGGCTTCTTGAACCGCTTGGCCAGCGCCACGCAGAGGAGCTCCTCGGCGTAGACGTTGAGCTTCGACCCGAAGCCGCCGCCGACGGCGGGAGCGACGACCCGCAGGTTCGTCTCCGAGATGCCGAGACCGAGCGCCAGCATGACCCTGAGGATGTGGGGCACCTGGGTGGCGGAGTAGACGGTGTAGTCACCGCCGAAGGGGGCGGGGACTACCAGGACGCCACGCGGCTCCATCGCCGAAGGGATCAGGCGCTGCTGGATGTAGCGCTCCTTGACGACGTGGGCGGCCGAGGCGAAGGCGGCGTCGACCTTGGCTTCGTCGGGCTTGAGTTCCCACGTGTAGGCGAGATTGGTGCCGAGGTCCTCGTTGATGACGACCTGGTCGGACAGCGAGTCTTCGAGGTCGATGACCGCCGGCAGCACCTCGTAGTCGACGACGACGGCGCCGGCCGCATCCTTGGCGGCGACAGCCGATTG
>JAICGL010000703.1 GCA_025923175.1 Acidimicrobiia bacterium | reverse complement strand
GCCTGGGCCACCCGGCCCGACGAACGGGCCGCCCCCGCCGGTGGCCCCGACCCCTTCGAAGGGCTGTCGTGAAGCTGCTGCACACGTCCGACTGGCACGTCGGCAAGATCCTCAAGGGCGTGCCCCGGCTCGACGAGCAGCGCGCCGTCCTCGGCGGGATCGTGGACCTCGCCCGGCGCGAGACCGTCGATCTCGTCGTCGTGGCCGGCGACCTGTACGAGTCGGCCGTGGCGCCCCCCGACGCCCAGGCACTCGTCTGGTCGACCCTCCTCGACCTGAAGGAGACCGGCGCCGATGTCGTCGTCATCTCCGGCAACCACGACAACGCCGCCCAGTTCGAAGCGCTGCGGCCGCTGGCCGCCGCGGCCGGCATCACCATCCTCGGCCGGGTCCGGCGCCCTGACGAAGGCGGGGTCGTCGAGATCACCACCCGAGCCGGCGAGCGCGCCAAGGTGGCGGCGCTGCCGTTCCTCTCACAGCGGTACGTGGTGCGAGCCGCCCAACTCATGAGCGGCGAGGCCGCCGAACACGCCGGCAGCTATGCCGAGCGGTGCCGTCTCCTGCTCGACGGGCTCTGCACCGGCTTCGGAGCCGACACCGTCAACATCGTCGTAGCCCACGCCATGGTGCGGGGCGGGCGGCTCGGCGGCGGTGAGCGCGACGCCCAGACGATCGAGGACTACTACGTCGACCCGACCGCCTTTCCCGTCACCGCCCACTACGTCGCCCTCGGGCATCTCCACCGCACCCAGCCGCTACCGGGCGGCGCCCCGATCTGGTACTCCGGTTCACCCATCCAGGTCGACTTCGGCGAAGGCGGCGACGACAAGCACGCCATCGTGGTGGAGGCCTCGGCCGGGCGCCCGGCGGAGGTCCGCCCGGTTCGCCTTGAGCATGTCCGCCGCCTGCGGACGGTCGAGGGCACCCTGGCCGAGTTGCGGGCCCACACCGGCCTGGCGGATGACCTGCTGCGAGTCGTCGTCAACGAACCGGCCCGGGCCGGCCTGGCCGATGATGTCCGGGAGCTCCTGCCGAACGCCATCGACGTCCGCATCGCCGCCGCCGTCACCACCGACGAACCCGCCCCGACGCGAACGGGGCTGACACCGCACGAGCTGTTCGCCACCTATCTGGCCACCCAGGGGGTCGACGACGATCGCGTCGTGCGGCTGTTCAACCGCCTCTACGACGAGGCCACGGGGAACGGCGCATGAGACTGCTCGCCCTGGAGATGCAGGGATTCGGCGCATTCCGCTCCCCCACCAAGCTGTCGTTCGACGACGCCGACTTCTTCGCCCTCGTCGGCCCCACCGGCTCCGGCAAGTCGACAATCCTCGATGCGGTCTGCTTCGCCCTCTACGGCAGCGTGCCCCGCTACCAGGCCGAGAACCTGATCCGCTACGTGGTCACCCTCGGCGCCCTCGAGGCCCGTGTCCGGCTGGACTTCGAACTCGACGGTGAGCGCTATATCGCCACACGAGTGGCGCGGCGCAACAACAAGGGAGTCGTCTCGACGAAGGAGGCCCGCCTCGAACGGGTCACCGAAGGCGACTCCACTGAGGTCGTGGCCGGCTTCGAACGGGAGATGTCAGCGGCCGTCGTCCGCCTCCTCGGCCTGCGCTTCGACGACTTCACCCGCTGCGTCGCCCTCCCCCAGGGCGACTTCGCCCGGTTCCTGCGGGCGAAAGGCGACGAGCGCCGCGACCTGCTGTTGCGGCTCCTCAACCTCAACGTCTACACCGAGGTCGGCGCCACCGCTCGCCGGCTCGAGGCCGAGGCCCGCAGCCAGATCGGTCTGATCGACAGCGAGCTGAGCCGCTACGCCGCGGCCACCCCCGATGCCCTCGAAGCCGCTCGCGGCCGCCAGGTCAAGCTTGCCGAGCTGACCGCCGACGTCGAAGCAGCCCAACCGGTCCTCGCCGACCTGGCCGCCAAACAGCAAGCCGCCCTCGGCCGTGCCAACGAAGCGGCGGAGTGGGTGCAACGGCTGCAGAGCATCGCGGTTCCCGAGTCGATCCGAACCTTCGCGGAGCGGCACCGGGAAGCGCAGGCGGCGCTCGACGGTGCCACCGCCGCCCTGACGGAGGCCGGCGCCGCCCGCAAGGCAGCGCTGAGCGCTCGCCAGCCCCTGCCGGACCTCGCCGAGTTGCGGGCCACCCGTCGCGCCCACGACGAACTGGCCCAGTGCATTGCCGCGATCGAGTCCGCCGAGGCGACCCGCAAGGAACAGGTCGACGCGGAAACGCGGCTGCAGGCGGTGTTCGCCTCCGCCGGCACGGCAGCCCGCGAAGCCGCCGAGGCGCTCGAAGCCCTGCGCCGTCAGCATCTCGCCCACTCGTTGACCGAGACGCTGGTC
>JAICGL010000702.1 GCA_025923175.1 Acidimicrobiia bacterium | reverse complement strand
GTCGCCGCCGAGTGGACGAACCGGATGGTGCGGGACGGCGGCCCCTGCCGCAGTTAACCCCCGGCGATGGCGGGCACGACCCCGTCCGACACGTCGGCCTGCTCCAGCATGTAGCCCCGCGACCGCACAGTCCGGATGGCCAGCCCGAGCGGGGCCAGGCGCCGGCGGAGGCGGAGCACGTGCACGTCGAGAACGTTGCGCCCGGGAGCGCTGCCGGGCCACACGGAGCGGCGCAGGGTGTCGCGGCCGACGACGGCACCGAAGCGGACGACCAGCGCATCGGCCAGGCGGGCCTCGACCGGGGGGAGTGAGACCCAGCCTGAGCCGAAGCGCAAGACGCCGTGGGCGTCGATCTCGGGGACGCTGCGAAGGTGCGCCCGGCTGCGCATCAGGAGACCGTCGATCCGGGCCCGGACGTCGCCTTCGGCGGCGGGCAGGCGGATCCAGTCCTCGAGGCAGTCGAGGCACTCGGGCGGGGGGTTGCCGTCGTCGATGAGCAGGAGCCTCGGGAGCTGTCGCTCGGCCAGGCGGGTGCGCTGCTCCGCCTCGCCGGGCCACCGGACCAACGTCACATCCACGACAGGAACGCTAAGAGTGGTTCGTTGCCGATCTGTTTCGTCGCTGTGAATCCTGATGCACGACCGGCGTCGCCGCCAGCGCCGGGCGGCGGCTACTCGGGCGGCTCGACGGTGTCCTCCGACGTCCGGTGCTCCCGTGCGGTGCCGGTCCGGTCGAACGTACGGGCCTCGGAATCGCTGAGGACGGCCTCGGCCAGTGCCGACTGGTCGTCGATGCCCGCACTCTTCTCCTCGGCGGTGAGCTCCTCGGCGCGGTCCTCGACGGCCTCAGGCGGCGGGGTTGACGGGTCGGGGCCAGAGGGTGTCGGCTTCATACGTCGAAGGTGCCCATCGGACGGGCCCAGCCAAACGCTTCCAGGGGGGAGATGGATCGGGGGGAACTTCTGGCGGCCATCGCCGACGCCCGGCCCGGGCCGGTCGACGTCGTCTACGTCGAGCGCCGGGGCGAGGACTACAGCTGCCGGGTGACGAGCCCGGAGGAGCCGCTGCTCCTCGGCGGCGGTGCCGGGGAGTTCCCCGACGTGTGGCTCTACTGGTCGGGTGACTGGCCGGCCGACGACCCGGACCGCCAGCGCGAGCTCTTCGACGACCTTCTGGCGGAGATGGAGACCATGGTCACCGGCGGGGACCGGTGCCGCTGGTCGCCCGAGGAACCCTGGCCCCGCCAGCACTAGCCCCGATCGGGGCGGAACGGGGGCCGCCCGTACACTTTTGGTGATGAGCACGGCAGGCGAGGCGACGGCCGGGGCGGTCCGGCGAGGGACGCACACCATCCGCTGGGTCATGGTCGGCCTGGCCGTGGCCGTGCTGCTGCCGGCGCTGGCGTTGCTCGGCAGCCGGGTCGGCAAGGACGCCACCCTCACCCCGAGCGTGCTCATCGGGAAACCCGCACCGGCCTTCACCCTGGCGACGCTGGACGGGAAGACGGTCAGCAATGCCGACCTGCGGGGCAAGCCCTACGTCGTGAACTTCTGGGCGTCGTGGTGCGGGCCGTGCCGCCAGGAGCATGGCAGCCTCCGGGCCTTCTGGGAACGCCACCGGGACCAGGGCATCATGCTCCTCGGCGTGATCATGCAGGACACGCCGGGCAGGGCCCGGGCCTACCAGGCCGAGCTCGGTGGCGACTGGCCGCTCCTCGTCGACCCGAAGGACAAGACCCTGGTCGACTTCGGCGTCCGCGCCCCGCCGGAGACCTTCGTCGTCGACGCCGAAGGGGTCCTCGCCTACAAGTTTCAGGGCCCCCTCCGACCCGGCCAACTCGACGAGGTCCTGGCCAGCCTCGGGTAAGGTAACCCCCCGTTACGGCGGCGTGGCCGAGTGGTTCAGGCAAGGGTCTGCAAAACCCTGTACAGCGGTTCAATTCCGCTCGCCGCCTCTATAGAAATCCAGCTCAGGGGGCGTTTTCTCTGTTTATGGACCTCGAGACAATGCGCCATGAGTACGAGTTGGCCCGCCAGTACACGCTGAGCCTCTACGACGGTCTCGACGAGAGCACGATCATGTGGCGGCCGTCGTACCAGGGCAGCTCGATCGGGTGGCATCTCGGCCACCAGGCGGCCGTGAACCATCACGCTCTGCGGAACTGGATCAACCGCGACGGCAGCATCAATCCGGGGTTCGACCGGATCTTCGACGCCGCGACCGACGAGATCGGCCGGGCGTTCCTGCCGCCCCTGGCCGAGATCGTCGCTTACCGCGAGATCGTGGCGGCCAGAACCCTGGAGCGCATCGACGAGATCCTGTCCGGCGACTGCCGGGCGCCCGACCAGATGCGCCGGATCG
>JAICGL010000701.1 GCA_025923175.1 Acidimicrobiia bacterium | reverse complement strand
TCCGAGGAGGACACGGTCCGCTCGATCTCCTCGGCCGGACGCCCGAGGAATTGGGCCAGCGCCGCCACCGGCGCCCGATCCCGTCGCAACACGGTCGGTATGCCCGCCACCTCGCTCTGGTCGTTGTTGCCGGCCAGGAGCACGCCGTGCCGGTCGGTGATCAAGCCCCGCGGAGCAGGCAACCGGACGCAGCGCGTCATCTGCGTCCTGCCCGCCAACCGAAGGGTGTCCCCGCGGGCGGTCTGGAGGTGGTGGCCGTACCAGGCCGAGCCCAACATCACCACGGTGAGGCCGAACGCCAGGCGGGCCAGGCCCCTGGGGAACGGTCTCGACCACCGGGGTGGTGCCCACAGCCGGCGGCGGGCGCCGTCGCGCCGGGCGGCGATCACGACACCGAACCCCGCCAGGTAGACGAGCGCTGCTGACCCGCCATAGCTGAGGAGCGGGAACGGGATGCCGGCAATCGGCAGGAGCCCGAGGTTGCCGGCGATCGAGATCGCCACCTGGGTTCCGAACAGCACGGCCAGCCCGGCGCCGATGAGCATGCCGACGGGCGTGCGCGACCCGCGGGCGGCCAGGGCCAGGCGCCACACCACGAGCACCGTCAGGGCCACGGCGATCAGTGCGCCAACGAACCCGAACTGCTGGGCGACGCTGGCGAAGGCCAGGTCGGTGTGGTTCTCCGGCAGGTACTCGGCCAGCAGTCGCTGCGCTTCGTCGTTGAAGCGTCCGGTCAGCCCACCCATGGCGACGGCGATGTGGGCCTGCTGAAGCGTGTAGCCGCCGGCCAACTCGGCCGAGCCGGTCAGGAAGCCCTGCAGGCGCTTGAGCTGGTAGTCGTGGAGAAGAGGCAGCGCCATGGGAACGGCGACGACGGCGGCGCCCATCGGCGGCAGGAGGTAACGCCACGGAATACGGGCCAGGACGAGCATCGCCGCCAGCAGAGCCGTGAGGAGCAGGGCGGTGCTGAGGTCGGGCTGGAGGAGCGTCAGCGCCGTCGGTGCCGCCCACAGACCAATGGCGTAGATGAGCCGCCGGAGCGGTGATCGGTCGGAGGAGAGGATCTGGGCCAGCACGAGCAGGAGTCCGAGCTTCGCCAGCTCCGACGGCTGGACCGAGAAGGCTCCGACGCCGATCCACCGGCGGGCCCCTTTGGTGGCCATCCCGACGAACGGCACGGCGGCCAGGAGGACGAGCGCCACGCCGTAGACGCCCCATCCAAGGACCGCAAGACGCGTCATGCGAACCCGGCGGAGGGCGATGAACAGCACCAGTCCGGGGGCGACCACAACCATCTGGCGGGCGGCGGACCCCGGCCCTTCCACGGCATAGAGGTTGAGCGCCCCGAGGAGGACGAGGAACAGCGCCGCGCCGATCGCAAGGTAATCAAGCCAGCTGTTGACGGTGTCCCAACGACGGCGCGGCGACGACTCCTCGTCGGGACGGGGTCCTCTCTCGAACCCGAACAATGGCAACTCAGCAGGTCCGGTCGGGCGGGTACAGGGGCATCGGCGCCCCCGCTACACGGACCGGCGCTGTCGCTACCGGAATGAGCGTCAGCGCCTGGCCGGGCGGTAGCGCGACGGTCACCGTCTGCACCGCCCGATCGCGCCCGGGCGGGACGGAGAGGACACCTCCGGGTCGCGTCTCACGGAGCGGTCCGCAGCGGTCGAGCAACTCGAAGTTCCAGGCCACTTCCATCGGGCTGGATTGCGGCGTGACGGCCACCTGGACCACGGCGCTGCACGTCTGCTCCGCCCGGCATCCTTCCAGCGGGCGGACCTCCAGGTGGGTGAGCGCGCCGTTGACAGGAGGCCCGAGGTCGGGCAGAGGGGCGAGGTCCTTCGGTCCCGCCGCCGCCTGGGCGTCGCCGCTCAGCAGGGTCTCGACGTTGCGCTGCGCAGCGCCGCCGAACAGCAGAACCCAGGCGCCGATGAGCACGACAGCAGCAGCGGAGATTGCGACGGGTTTCCAGATTCTGGGCCAAAGTGGCGGGCGGCCTGCAGGAGGGGGGAGCCGCCGCGCGAGTGGCGCGCCGTTCACCGACCCACCGAACCCTTGCCCGTTTCCGCCGGCGGGGGCGTCGTAGCCGGCTACGGCCCGGATCAGCCCGGTCACACCCCGGCGGGCGGCCTCCCGCTGTTCCGCCCGGCCCACGGCCAACTCGAGACCCCGGGCCGCTTTCCGCAGGCCGCGCTTGGTCAGGCTGCCGGGATCGGCGTTCGCGGCGAGGCGGGCAACCAGGCGCTCCTCCCGGTCGGTCAGCGTGCGGTTCGGGCGGCCCGTTGCCTTGTCGATCTCGCCGACGATGGCGGCGGCCGCCAGGATGTCGGCTCGCCGCTTGTCCCGATCGGTGCCGCCG